>NZ_WVRF01000022.1:0-56020 GCF_013110775.1 Ruegeria sp. HKCCD7296 | reverse complement strand
CTGAACTGAGCGTCGAAACCGAAAATGTCGAAGTCGACAACTGCGCTCATCAGGTTCTGTTGAAACTGGAAAGCATGGGCCTGATTGCCGCAAGCTGATGCCAACAAACAAAGATTTTTCGGCCTCCGGTTTTCGGGGGCCGTTTTTGTTTGCCCGATTGACAAGCGCTGGCCGGATTGGTGCGGTGCACACAGAAACAGGGTGAATTTCAGACATGCCACGCAGCTTGCCCATCATTTCCAGTTTCTGGTTCGGATCCGATCTGAGCTGGCTCGAGCAGCTGTGCATACAGTCATTTCTGGATCGGGGGCACGCGTTTATTCTGTATCTGCCAAACGAGGTGCAGGGCGTCCCCGCAGGTGCTCAAACGCGCCCTGCCAGCGAAATTTTCTGGCCTCCGTCCTATTCATTGCACCCAGATGACCGGCAGGGCGTGGCCGTGTTCTCTGATATCTTTCGATTGCACCTGATGCGAAAAAGCAAGGCCATCTGGGTCGATCTTGACGCCTATTGTGTAAAAGCCTTCGACTTTCCGTCCGATTGGGTGTTTGCGCATTCCAAAGCTTGTGACTTCCCTACCGGAGTTCTGCGCCTACCGAAGACCGCGCAGACACTTGCGTTGATGCTGGATTTCGTAATGTCAGCGAACCCTACCCAACCCTGGCGCGGACGACATGTCAGACGGCGCAGCCGGGAAAGGATTGCAAAGGGTGAAAGCTGGGGCATCGAAACTCTGCCCTGGGGCAGTTCAGGGCCCAAAGCCTTTACGCATTTCCTGCGCCAGACCGGCGAAGACCGTAACGCGATGGGGGCTGACTCTCTGTATCCTCTTGCCTCTGAGGAATTATGGAAACTGCACGATCCACGCATCACACCAAACGACATCGAAACGGAAGCCGTTCATTCGGTTCATATTTATGGACATCAGAAAAAACTGATAGCCAACAGGATGGCCGGGTTGCCTGCATCGGGGTCATATCTGGACAGGCTATGTGATCGACATGGAATTGACGCACAGGCCGCTCCGATCCTGCGGCTGGGATGGATGTAGCTTGCTGTGCAAGGAAACGGGGTTCCGGACAGGTGTCGATTAACGCTTGTTCATTTATTGCGCATCTGCCGGCAGATCGACCTGCCCGCGCATCAGGATATGTCCCTGACCAGCGACCCTTATCCCGGTCATCGCATCCGCCGGGCCGACGCGAGTAACGCGGGCTTGGCCAGGGCGGCCCATGTCGTGCCCCTGCTCTGCGATGAAACTGTCTTTGGCCATTAGTCCGTATTTCCACAAGTAAGCCGCCATGGCACCGGTTGCGGACCCGGTAAACGGGTCTTCGGGTGGGCTTGGAGGGGCCAGCAAAAGGCGCGAGAATGTATCCCCCGCATCGGTGGCTCCATAGAGCGTGACCAAGAAGGGTTCAGCCATGTCCGAGCCTGAAAACCCAGCGGCCTCAGCCACTTTTCTCAAGGGACCTTCAACCAGTTGAGCCGCGCGCAATGCCTTATGGTCGCGCAGGACGGTGATGCAAAAAGGCAATCCGGTCGACACCAGCTGCGGCGGGGAAATAATGGCATCACTGGGAAGGTTTACGGCAGAGGCCACCAGATCAGCAGGCACACGCGGGCCGAACTGCGGGGCGACCTGTGTCATCTCAATCTGCGCACCTTGCAGCCGGATGGAAACGATCCCTGCACCGGTTTCCAATGTCAGGCTATCGCCCTCAATCATCCCACGAGACCGCATGGCAGCGACGGTTGCGATGGTGGGGTGCCCCGCAAAGGGGATTTCCCGGCTGGCCAGAAAATACCGCACACGGATATCGGCCACGTCAGATGGCCCGGTAAACGTGCACTCGACCAGAGAGGTTTCGCGCACGTAATCCATGCAAACATTTTCAGAAAGATGCGCGCCACCATGGACCACGGCGCATCCGTTGCCTCCAAAAGCGCGATCACTGAAGGCGTCGACCCAATCGAATTCGAACCAGTTCATGCGATAAATTCCTGACAACACGTTCCGGCGAAATTCGCCGGTGCCTATGTGTCGCGCGTGTCGCTGGGAATGTCACGCCCAAATCAGGCGTTGGGGCCGTTCAGTGAACGGCCACCGGGGAAAGGTCGTGTTGACGGGCCAAGACAAAGGCCAGCTTGCGGTCGGCCACAAGCGCCAATTGCTGCCCATCGGAATCATGCACAGCGTAAAGCTGATCCAGATCCCCTGCCTGATCGCGCAGATCACGCGGCAGATCGGCAACCTCGACCGTTTTGACATAAACGATACGGTCGCCTTCGGTGTTGATCTCAATCGGTGTATTCATTGCTCTTACCCCTTCCGTATGTTGATGGTCTGAACCACGGTTTCCGGCACGGCGCGGGTCAGATCCACATGCAGCAGGCCGTTTTCCATGATCGCTTCGCCCACTTCGACACCGTCAGCCAACACAAACATGCGCTGAAACTGGCGCGCCGCAATGCCGCGGTGCAGGAAGATACGCCCCTCGCTGTCGTCGCGTTGACGGCCCCGGATCACCAGCTGGCGATCCTCAATAGTGATCGACAGATCCTCTTCGGCGAACCCTGCAACCGCAAGAGTGATGCGATAGGAAAAGTCCGAAGTCTGTTCGATGTTATAGGGCGGGTATCCTTCGTTGCCAGCCTTTGCAGACCGTTCCAGAAGGCGTTCCAGTTGCTCGAACCCCAAAAGATGCGGGTATGAGCCAAGAGTAAGTTTCGACACGTATTTTCGTCCTTTATTGTCAAAGCGACGTGGTGTGCGGCCCCTTTCCGGCAACCGCCTGTAATAGAATATGGGAAGAAACCAGGATGTCCACAAGGTCTGGCGCGATAACGTCTGACACACTATCTTGTTGGGCAAGCACCACAACAACCCCGAGTCGCCAATGAACGCGCCCACTGACCTTTCCATGAAAACTGATGAAGTTCTGCGGGTTGAGCTGGAAGTTTTCCGCCGTCAGCACCGCGATCTGGACGAAGCGATTGAAGCGCTGCATGACCGGGGAACTGCGGATCAGTTGACGCTACGACGACTGAAAAAAGAGAAACTGCGTCTGAAAGACATCATCCGCATCATCGAAGACCGCCTGACCCCCGATATCATTGCCTGAACACCCTGTAGCGCATTGCCAGAGAACCGGATTTGGCTATAGTGCGCGTTCTTTCTGAGCGCAGGGACAAAAGCGGATGAGCGAAGTGAAAGTCGGGATCATCATGGGCAGCCAATCTGACTGGCCCACGATGAAAGAAGCCGCAGATATTCTGGACGAACTGGGCGTCGCTTATGAAGCGCGCATCGTATCGGCCCACCGCACACCAGACCGGCTGTGGGACTATGGCAAGACCGCCGTATCGCGTGGATTGCACGTGATCATCGCGGGCGCTGGCGGCGCTGCGCATCTGCCTGGCATGATGGCATCGAAAACACGGGTGCCTGTGATCGGAGTTCCCGTACAGACACGTGCCCTGTCAGGTGTGGATTCGCTGTATTCCATCGTGCAAATGCCCAAGGGTTTTCCCGTTGCGACGATGGCAATCGGGTCCGCTGGAGGAGCCAACGCCGGTTTGATGGCAGCCGGCATTCTGGCTCTGCAAGACGAGGCTTTGGCAGAACGGCTGGACAGCTGGCGCGAGGCGTTGTCGGCTTCAATCCCTGAGGAACCGCAGGGATGAGCCGCATCGGTCTTATCGGCACGGGCCATATCGCCGCCCCAATCGCGCGGCTGATGGCTGCCAAAGGGCACGACATTTGCGTGACTGAGCGCAATACCGAAGTATCAGCCGCTTTGAAGGCCGAGTTGGGCGTGACGATTGCTGAACCCCAGGCAGTGCTCGACGCCTCGGACATCGTGTTCCTGTGCCTGCGCCCGCATATCGCGGCTGAGGTTCTGACCCCTCTAACCTTTCGCGCGGACCAGCAGATCGTTTCAGTCATGGCTGCGGTTTCCGCTGAGCAACTTGCTCGGCTTTGCGCACCGGCGGCAGATTTCGTGCAGACCATTCCTCTGGGCTTTCTGGAAACCGGAGGCTGCCCAATGGCTGCTTTTGGCAACGATCGGTTGTTGGCCGACCTTTTTGAGCCCGAGAACCCTGTGGTCAAGGTTGCGGACGAATCCGCGCTGAACGCACATTTCGCAATTTGCGCCATGGTTCCCGGCATTTTGGATCTGATGGCCACTGGTGCCAAGTGGCTAGGCGATGTAACTGGTGAAGCCGATAAGGCCGAGTTCTATACGACCCAGTTGATGTCAGGCTTCCTGGCAACGATGGAAAAAGGCAACGCAGGTCGGCTAGCGCAAGAGCGTGACGCTCTGGCGACAGAAGGCACATTGAGCTTGCAGATGACAGAAACCCTGAAGGATCAGGGCGCGCATGACGCGCTGCATTCAGCGTTGAGTGCAATTGGCAAACGTTTGGAGAGTTGAAGATGGCAGAAATGCTTGCCCAAGGCGCGGTGATCGGAATTCTGGGGGGCGGTCAACTGGGCCGGATGCTGTCAGTGGCAGCGTCAAGGCTGGGCTTTGTCACACATATCTATGAACCGGGCGCAAACCCACCCGCCGGGCAAGTCGCGGATCGTGTCACGACGGCAGCCTACGACGACATCGATGCCTTGAAAGCATTTGCCGACGCGGTGGATGTGATCACCTATGAGTTCGAAAACATCCCGACCGAGGCGCTGGACATTCTGGAAGCCCACCGGCCGATCCGTCCGGGGCGCGAAGCGCTGCGGGTCAGCCAGGATCGTTTGACCGAGAAGAATTTCCTGCAAGACCTGGGCCTGAAAACGGCCCCGTTTGCGGATGTTTCCAATCTGGACAGCCTGAGTACGGCAATTGAACAAATCGGGACACCGGCCATCCTGAAAACCCGCCGCTTTGGCTATGACGGAAAGGGGCAGGCGCGGTTGCGCAGCCCCGAGGACGCCGAGGCTGCTTTGGCCGACATGGCGGGCGCGCCTGCTATTCTGGAAGGGTTCGTAGACTTCTCACACGAGGTGTCGATCATTGCAGCACGAGGGTTGGACGGCCAGGTGGCCTGTTTCGATCCGGGCGAAAACGTACATCGCGACGGTATCCTGCACACCACCACGATCCCTGCCCGCCTGTCCCCTGCCCAGCGCACAGATGCAATCCTGCTGGCGGCCAACATCCTGAATGCGTTGGAGTATGTGGGTGTCATGGGGGTAGAACTGTTCGTCACGCCCGCTGGTTTGATAGTGAACGAGATTGCACCGCGCGTGCACAACTCGGGCCACTGGACGCAGAACGGCTGTGCTGTTGATCAGTTCGAACAGCATATTCGCGCCGTGGCGGGCTGGCCTTTGGGCGACGGGCAGCGCCATTCGGATGTGGTGATGGAGAATCTGATCGGCAACGACATGGATCGTGTGCCCGAATTGGCCCGTGAACGGGATGTCGCGCTTCATCTATACGGCAAAGCCGAGGTCAAAGCAGGACGCAAGATGGGGCATTTCAACAGGATCAAGCGATAAAGTAGCACTTTATTTACGGCCTCGTTCCGTTCAAAAAGCGTGCCGCAATGTCCCCTGACATATGGCTGACACGCCCACCTGCCATGGTCGCTGCGACCCGGTGGGTGGCTGCATCGAGAATGACCAAATCGGCGCGTTTGCCGGGGGCAAGTGTGCCCCGGTCTGTCAGATTCAGCACTTTTGCGGGCCCACAAGAAATCCGGTTCCACGCGCCTTCGAAATCAAGCAGGCCGGTATTGGCCAGCATCAGCGCCGCCCGGCGCGGGCTGGGGTAGTGGTAGTCCGACGCCAACGCATCGCAGAGCCCCATGGCGATCAACTCAACCGCACTGGCGTTTCCTTTATGCGATCCACCCCGCACCACGTTGGGTGAACCAAGGATGATGTGATCCCCGGCAGAACGCGCTGCCTCGGCAGCCTCCAGCGTTTCCGGGAACTCGGCAATGCCGACGCCTCGGGCGCGCCACCATGCCCTTGCTTCAGCGGTTGCGTCATCATGGCTGCCCAGACGTATCCCCATATCTATAAGGTCAGCACACAGTGCTTCGACCGCAGCGGGCACTTCGTTCCTGCGGGCGTGCATGTTGAGCAACATTTCAAAATGTGCATCCGGATTGCGCCCAGCCTTCAACGCCTGCCCCGTTAGTCGCGGCGGCTTCTTGCCCTGCGCCAATCGATCATGCGGCAGGTGATCGTTGAACACCACATAAGGCACCTGCCATTCGGCGATGCGACCGGCAAGGCCCGCATAGTCGTCAAGCATATTGGTTTCGAACCGCAATTGCGGGATCAGATCGGTGACTGTGCTGTCTTTCACGGCGGAAATGGCCTTAAACACCTGCGCGGCAAAGTCCGGACCTCGCACACCGCCTTCCCAGCTGTAGAATTGAGCCAGCACTGCGGTGGTGATGCCGTTTGCCGCAAGCTCGGCTTCGACCGACAGAATACCTTCATTCATCTGCTTCATCGCACCGCGACGCGGGGCGATATGGCGTTCGAAACCGTCCCCATGCAGGTCGATGATGCCAGGCAAGACAAGATAGCCGGACAGATCAACACTGCGTCCGGCCGGTTCCACCTGCACCACACCGTCAGCAATGGTCAGGTCAGCGCGAGACACGCCCTGGCCCGGCAACAGAACATCTGCGCCGGTTAAAGTCAGCTCCAATGCGGTCATCGTGTGGACTCCGAATCCGGGTCTTGGCAGTCCTGCCCAATGCAGATCTCGTCAATTATGTCCATCACACCATCGAGCCAAGTGATCTGCGGATCGAACCGGCCGAATTCGATAAAATGTAGCGCCTGCGCCATGACCTGAGGGTTGTTCATCATGAAGGTATGGGTGACGGGCAGGACCAGATGATCGGCCATACCCTCCACCTTGGTGCTTTCAACCGAAACCTTGCCATCATCGGGCCCGTCGATCAGCGAGGAAAAAACCAGGTTGAGGGACTCATCCCCCGCAATGACCCCCAGCTCGAAATCTACCGGAGGCAGACGGCGCGGAATACCTTCAGGGCCTGTACTCAACTGCAGACCGGCTGGACCGTTCAGATATCCGAATACCTCCCACGCGCTGAGCTCGTCGACCAGCTGACTGCCCTGGTTCGGCGGGCCGAGCATGACGGCGCGACCCATGTTGGCGGGATGATGATCCTTTAGCCAATACCGCAGCAGGATGCCGCCCATGGAGTGCGCCACGACATTGACCTTGTCCTCCCCGCACGAGGCAAAAGCACCCGGCAGAGTCTGTTCAGCCAATTCCGGAATGCCAATCTCGGTCGAGGGGTATCCGGGGCGCACAACGGTGTAGCCGTGTGCCTCGAACAACTCCTCCATCACCGCAAACGAGGCTTCGGTCCGGGCAAGTCCGTGCAGTAGGACCACGCATTTCGCGCTGACGGAAAACGGGAAAAGGCATAAAAGTAAAGCGGTCAGAAGTCTCATGTCCGCCAGATAAAGCCTATGAGCCGCTGATGAAAGCCCTAGCTCTGTTGACGTCGCAGCACAGCCAGCGCGATACCGCCCAGAACCAGCGAGGCACCAACGATCAGTCGGGCGTTTGCACTTTCGCCCAAAAGCACAACACCTCCCAGGATCGCAATGACAGGCACGCTGAGTTGAACAACCGCCGCAACTGTTGGCGCAAGGTTTGGTAGCACGCGATACCATAGGGCATATCCCAAACCAGACGTGATGCCCCCCGAGACAGCCGCCAGCAGATAGCCCAATCCAGTCATCTGCCATTCTGCCCCCGTGACCAGCAGGGCCAAAGTGGTGACAGGCAAGGCGATGACGAAATTCGCAGCCGTGCCCTGCAGGGCGTCAGGCTCGGATCGCCCGGCCAAGGAGTAAGCGGCCCAGCCGATACCGGCCGCGACCATCAAAGCAGTGCCCACCGGATCAACCCGCACGGTTCCCGAAGGCCAAAGCACACAGGCCAGCCCCCCTAAAGCGATGGCCGCCCCTGCCAGTTGCTGACGGGTGGGAAGCGTTCCCGAGGCAGCGGTAAACGCAAACATTGTGATCTGCACAACTGCAAACAGCACCAAAGCCCCCAGCCCTGCATCAAGTGTCAGATAGGCAATGGAAAACCCTATCATATACACCGAGAGCGACCCCGCACCAATGAGCCGCCGGCGGTTGCGCAAAGGCACATCTCCGCCGCGCGCCAACACCAGCGCAGTCAAGACCAGCGCCCCCGCAAGCACCCGCACAATCGCAAACCCGGCTGGATCACTGGCACCACTGTCGATTGCCATCCTGTTCAGAATGGAATTCGCTGCAAAGGCGCACATGGTCAGGGCAGTCAGAAAAATAAGTCGCATGGAACCCGCATATCCGGTTGCAAGCGATATGGACACTCACAATCCATCTACATGCGGCCCACTGTTCGACTTTTCCAAAATGCGCCCGCGAGAGGCATAGCCGCAAAACGGTTATCAAAACGAAATGGGGCCGCCCGAAGGCGACCCCGAAAACAAGCACTATGGCTAAAGCAGCTTACATCATGCCGCCCATGCCGCCCATGTCGGGCATGCCGCCTGCAGGTGCCGCGCCTTCTTTGGCAGGCTTGTCGGCAACCATGGCTTCGGTGGTGACCAGCAGGCCCGCAACCGACGCCGCATCTTCCAGAGCGGTACGAACAACTTTGGCCGGGTCGATCACGCCGAACGAGAACATGTCGCCATATTCTTCGGTCTGCGCGTTGAAGCCGAATGCTGCATCCGAAGATTCACGGACTTTGCCTGCAACAACCGCACCGTCAACACCTGCGTTCTCGGCGATCTGGCGCAGCGGAGCTTCGATCGCTTTGCGAACGATGTTGATGCCCGCGCTCTGATCAGCGTTTCCGCCTTCCAGCGATTCCAGTGCTTTACCGGCCTGAACCAGAGCAACACCACCGCCTACAACAACGCCTTCCTGCACAGCAGCACGGGTCGCGTTCAGAGCGTCGTCCACACGGTCCTTACGCTCTTTCACTTCAACCTCGGTCATGCCGCCGACGCGGATAACAGCAACACCGCCTGCCAGTTTGGCAACGCGCTCTTGCAGCTTCTCACGGTCGTAATCCGACGAAGTTTCTTCGATCTGAGTACGGATCTGGCCAACGCGGGCTTCGATCTCGGCTTTCTCGCCAGCACCGTCGACGATGGTAGTTTCGTCTTTGGTGATTTCGATCTTCTTCGCGGTGCCCAGCATGTCCATGGTGACGGACTCGAGCTTCATGCCCAGATCTTCGCTGATGACCTGACCGCCGGTCAGAATGGCGATGTCCTGCAGCATGGCCTTGCGGCGATCGCCGAAGCCCGGTGCTTTGACAGCAGCAATTTTCAGGCCGCCGCGCAGTTTGTTGACAACCAGAGTTGCCAGCGCTTCGCCTTCAACGTCTTCCGCGATGATCAGCAGAGGCTTCTGCGACTGGATCACCTGCTCGAGCAGCGGAACCATCGGCTGCAGCGAAGACAGTTTCTTTTCGTGCAGCAGGATCATGCAGTCATCGAGTTCTGCAATCATCTTGTCTGCGTTGGTGACGAAGTAAGGCGACAGGTAGCCACGGTCGAACTGCATACCTTCGACAACATCGGTCTCGGTTTCCAGACCTTTGTTTTCTTCGACGGTGATAACGCCTTCGTTGCCAACCTTCTGCATCGCGTCTGCGATCTGCTGGCCGATTTCTGCTTCGCCGTTGGCCGAGATGGTGCCAACCTGAGCAACTTCGGCTGAGTCTTTAACTTCACGCGAAGCCGACTTGATGCCTTCAACAACCTTGGCAGTTGCCAGGTCGATGCCGCGCTTCAGGTCCATCGGGTTCAGGCCCGCTGCAACCTGCTTCAGACCTTCGCGAACGATTGCCTGCGCCAGAACGGTTGCGGTGGTGGTGCCGTCACCGGCTTCGTCATTGGTGCGGCTGGCGACTTCTTTCACCATCTGCGCGCCCATGTTTTCGAACTTGTCTTCCAGTTCGATTTCCTTGGCAACCGAAACACCATCTTTGGTGATGCGCGGCGCGCCGAAGGATTTGTCCAGAACCACGTTGCGGCCTTTGGGGCCGAGGGTCACTTTAACAGCATCGGCCAGGATGTTTACGCCTGCCAGCATGCGGTTACGGGCATCGGTGTCGAATTTGACGTCCTTTGCAGCCATGTCGTTTCTCCTTGAGAAATAAGTTTGTAATGAAGATCAGAGGAAGCTTGTCGCTTACTCGATGATCCCCATGATGTCGCTTTCTTTCATCATCAGCAGCTCTTCGCCGTCGACCTGAACCTCGGTGCCCGACCATTTGCCGAACAGGATCTTGTCGCCAGCTTTGACCGCCATCGCGATCAGTTCGCCGCTGTCCTTGCGCGCGCCTTCGCCGGTTGCGACAACTTCGCCTTCGCTGGGCTTTTCTTTTGCGCTGTCAGGAATGATCAGGCCGCCTGCGGTTTTCTCTTCGCTTTCGGTACGGCGAACCAGCACACGGTCATGAAGCGGTTTCAATGCCATCTTTGTAGCTCCTTGGGCTCAAAGTTTATCTATCCTCCCCTCGCCCTCAGGCGAGGCGTTAGCACTCGGAGTGTGTGAGTGATAACGACGCATAGCTAGGGAGTCTAAAACCCCGAGTCAACAAGTTGTGAGGGATTTTTTCGCAGCTCGGATCAGTTTGTCTGTTCCCAGCTGTAGGCCCAGTGCTTCAATCCTTCAGACCCCTGAGCCGTAAGCCCGTAGACACCTTTTTCAACCTTCTCGAACCACCCGTAGTGGTTTTCGCGCATGAGCCGCGTGGCCACCGACACACCAACCGATTTGGCAACCTCTGCCCCCTTTGTAGGTCCATATTCGGCCAAATAGGCCGCACATTTCAGGGCATCCTGCCGATAGGCAGTCACAATCCCATGCCGCGTGGCCCCGCCCGCGTTCGGGTCCCCTTCCAGCCGGTCGAATTCCCGCAGCAGCCGTGTGGCTTTGGATTTGTTCTTTCGCGGCGCATAGGGGCCGGGATCGCATTGCACTTCGACCGTTTCATCAGCCCGTACTGTGATAAGACCCAGGCCCAAGCGACGGCACAGCGCCAGATTATCTTTAAGCGCCCGTCGCGCGCTTCGACCCGTGGGCTTGCTGACAGCGATATAGACCTGATCGGTAAGCTTCAGCCGGGTGACGGCCTGGTGGAACAGCGACAGCGTGAACCGCAGTTTAAGTTCGACAATAACGGGATCTTCACCCTCGCGCACCGCAACGACATCAGCCGCCCCGACCTCGCCCTTGACGGTATATCCCTGACGCTCCAACAGCGCTTTGATCGGAGGATAGAGGTCCTGTTCGCGGGTCATGGGTTTATGCTACGCAAACTGCCGTGGAATGCCAGCCCATACCTCAGCCGATGCGATGGAACTTGAAACATCCCGCCCACCGGTACACTGTTTCCGAAACACTGATTTCAAAGGAATTCCACCAATGCGCCTGCTTTTTTTCATCGTTGGCCTTTTGTTACCCGCCGTGGCGCAGGCAGGCTGCGAAGGGCGCGACCTGAGAGGGGACTTGTCGCCTGAGGTTCAAGCCAAGGCGCAAGACGAACTGGCAGGTATTCTGTATCCAGAAGGCAATCATTGGGTTGCGACCAAAGATGACACCGTTCTGCACCTCGTGGGCACAATGCACCTGAATTACCCGCAGATGGATGCGATCGTCGAGCGCCTGACGCCCAAGCTAATTCAGGCCGACGCGTTTTATTTTGAAATCCGACAGGATGAGATGGAAGCTTGGGAAAAGAAACTGGCCGCTGACCCAAGCCCGGTCCTGATAACTTCGGGCCCCACACTTGTCGATCTGATCCCAGAAAAAGACTGGAACACTCTTACTGCGGCGATGGCCGAACGCGGGATTCCCAGTTGGATGGGCGCCAAGATGCGCCCCTGGTTTCTGAGTATGACTTTGGCTCTGCCGACCTGCATTGTTCAGAACCCTGACGGAACCAATGGGCTGGACGCACGTCTGGCGAAGTTGGCTACGGACCACGGTATCCCGCAATATTCATTGGAAAGTGTCGAAGACCTTATGGCCATGTTCGACGCTTACCCGATCGAAGAACAGGCGCAATCGCTCGCGCGGATGGCCGGAACCTTTCAAAACACCGAAGACCAGATCGCCACCATGGCCAGCTCATACTTTGATGAAAAACACGCCGAGGTTTTTGTCCTTGGCCGTATTCTGGGGCAAGAGCTGTCGGGCCTGTCTGCCGCAGAGTTCGAGGCCGAGTGGGCAGACTTCGAACAGCAGCTCTTGATCGAACGAAATGCCAATTGGATGGCACAAATTCTCGAAATCCGGGATCAGACAGCTGTCATTGCGGTTGGGGCTGGTCACTTCAGCGATGACCACGGCCTGCTGAACCAGTTAGAGCAGTCTGGGTACACTCTGAAGCGGGCGGAATTCTGAGCAGGTAGGCATATTGCAGACTAAGCGTCGCAGACAGTGTACTGCGGCGTGACAACCGGGTTTGCCCGACCTATAAGGCCCGCAAATTTTCATTCCGCAGGACGCTGACATGACAACACTCGTATTTGGCCACAAATCCCCTGATACTGACTCCACAGGCTCGCCGATCCTGTGGTCGTGGTACCTGAACGAGATTAAGGGTGAACAGACCGAGCCGGTGCTGCTGGGTGAGCCCAACACTGAGGCAGCCTTTATGCTGGACAACTGGGACCTGCCCAAACCACGCATCATCGAAGATGTAACTGCAGACACCCCGGTGGTCATCGTCGACACCAACAACCCGGCGGAACTGCCTGCCAGCATCAACGACGCAGATATCCGCGCGATCATCGACCACCACAAACTGGTCGGCGGTCTGGAAACCAAAGGTCCGATTGACATCACCGTACGCCCGCTGGCCTGCACTGCAACCATCATGGTCGACCTGATGGGTGACGATGCTGCCAAAATGCCCGACGCCATCAAAGGTGCCGCCCTGACCTGCATCCTGTCGGACACGCTGGAATTCCGCTCGCCCACTACCACAGCGCATGACCGCGCGGTGGCGGAAAAGCTGGCCGCTGAGCTGGAACTGGATATATCGGCCTATGCAGCCGACATGTTCGCCGCAAAGTCTGACGTCTCGTCCTTCTCAGACGCAGAGCTGATCCGCATGGACAGCAAGGAATACGAAGTGGACGGCACCAAGTTCCGCGTCTCGGTTCTGGAAACCACTGCCCCCGGCGTCGTTCTGGACCGCAAGGCCAGCCTGGCGACGTCGATGGTGGACGTGGCCGCAGAAGACGGTGTCGATCAGGTTCTGTTGTTCGTGGTTGATATCCTGAATGAAGAAGCCACGCTGCTGGTGCCCAACGATCTGGTCAAATCCGTTGCCGAGAAAAGCTTTGGCGCAGCCGTCGACGGGGATGCCGTTGTCCTGCCGGGCATCATGAGCCGGAAAAAGCAGATCATTCCAAACCTCAAGGTCTGATCTGCGCGCAACCCAGACGAAAGGCGTCCGTTCGGGCGCCTTTTTCTTTTACATTCGCCATTTGCGGGACCGGAATCGGTTGTTAGTCTGGCCTTGGGTACGAAACTCAAACCAGATCAGGCAAACACCATCGTTATTCGCAGCCTCAGTACGACCAAAGGCATCCTTCGATTTGAAGGTACGGACAAAGCCGCTTATTGGCGACGCTTTGCAATGTTGCTGACCCTGTCAGTTGTGATTGCCACCATGGGACTGCTGCGCAACTCCGGGGCCGTCGTGATTGCAGCCATGCTTGTCGCGCCACTAATGACTCCAATCCTGGGGGTGGCTGCCGCGATGGTCATGGGTTGGCTAAAGCGTGCCGTTGCTCTTGCTCTTACGGTGTGCTTGGCGGCTTGTGCCTGCGTGCTGATGGCCTGGTTCATGGTCTATGTCGCGGACGTCCCACGAGGGATACTGATCCCCGATCAGGTCCTTGCGCGCACGGATCCCGGCACCGAGGATCTGATCGTCGCACTGGCTGCCGGTGTCGCCGGCGCCTATGTGCAGATCAAAAAGTCCGAACTGAGCCTTCTGCCCGGCGCAGCGATTGGTGTTTCGCTCGTTCCGCCGCTCTCGGCAGCAGGTATTTTGTTGTATTTTGGCGAACCAGCCGAAGCGTATGAAGCGGGACTTCTATTCGCAACAAACCTAGGCGCGATCATTCTGTCCGCCTGTGCGGTCTATCTGGTTTATGCCGCGCGGTCTGTGGTTTTCAGCAAGGGCAAGCGCAAACTGAACTTTACAGCCAGCGTATTCGTCGCGCTCGCCTTTTTGGTCGTCGTCGTGCTGCAGCTCGGGAAATCCACCTATAATCGCTATCTGGAGACACGGACCGAGGCACAGTTCAAAGTCTCTTCTATTGCCGCGTTGCTGCCGGAAAGGCTCCGTGAAACATCCCTTGTTGACGTATTGCAGGAAGAACTTGGCCCCGGCTATCTGGCCATCATCCGGTATCAGACCCGCATTGGAGCTCAGGTCATTTTGGGAACAGATAACGTACAGCAAGCCCCGGACGTGACCGACGTGACCGAAGACGAATAGAGGATTCTCCAATTCCTCAGCACAAAATGGAAAGCGGGATGGTGTTCGACCCCAAGCTTTGCCATAGCTGTCGCAACCGCGAACATATTCATAGAGGCCCCCATGACCCAGATCGTTTCCTCGCTTGCCGAGATCTCTGACCGCTATAAGGCGCTGTTTGTCGACCTTTGGGGCTGTGTTCACAACGGTATCACCGCTTATCCCGAAGCTGTTGCGGCATTGCAGACTTATCGCGCAAATGGCGGGGTTGTTGTGCTGGTCACGAACTCTCCGAAACCCCGAGCAGGCGTGGCAGAGCAATTGGGTCAGTTCAACGTGCCCTCAGACGCCTATGACACCATTGCGACCAGCGGGGATTCCGCGCGGTCGGCGATGTTCCGGGGAGCCGTTGGGCAAAAGGTGTATTTCATGGGTGAATGGCAGCGCGATGCAGGCTTTTTCGAACCTCTAAAGCTGCTAGATCACCCGATCCACATCGAACGCGTGTCGCTGAAGGAGGCCGAAGGCATTGTTTGCTGTGGGCCATTCGATCCGATGGCTGATCCTGATGTGAACCGGCCCGATTTTCTTTACGCCAAGCAGATGGGTATGAAACTGCTCTGTGCAAACCCTGACATTGTTGTGGACAGAGGGGAAGTGCGCGAGTGGTGTGCCGGTGCTTTGGCGAAGCTGTATACCGAAATGGGTGGCGAGAGTCTGTATTTCGGCAAACCGCATCCACCGATCTATGATCTGGCCCGTCGCAGGCTGCAAGAACTGGGTCATGATGTCCCTGACGGCGACATTCTGGTGATCGGCGACGGACCCCATACGGATATTCTGGGCGGCATGGGAGAGGGCATTGATTCTCTGTTTATCTCAGGCGGTCTGGCCGCAGCCGAAACAAAAACGTCGCACCACCCGCATCACGAATCCTTAAACGATTATATCAAAAGGGAAAAAATAAATCCGACCTACACAATTGGTCGCTTGCGGTAGTAAGAAAAGACTTGATTTTCTGCAGCTGCGAAGTAATAAAGTTGCCAACCTTGGCCTAAAGATGGTTTTTTCTTTCACGGCCGATCTCGAGTGAGGGCAACATGTTGGATAATCTTCCACGCGGAACGATCTGTATCGAAGACATCGAAATGGGTATGTCCCGCCACCTGCGCAAAGTGGTGACGGATGAAGACATCGAGATGTTCGCGCAGGTTTCGACTGACCGAAATCCTGTGCATCTGGACGACGATTATGCCCGCGATACCATCTTTGAAGGCCGTATCGCACACGGGATGCTGACGGCGGGTCTGATCTCGGCAGTGATTGGCGAACAGCTTCCCGGTCACGGCACTGTCTACATGGGGCAGTCGCTCAAATTTCTGGCACCCGTGCGCCCCGGCGACATGGTTTATGCCGAAGTGAAGGTGATCGACATCGATTTTTCCAAGCGCCGGGTCAAACTGGATTGCCATTGCTCGGTCGACGGCAAGAAAGTCCTGATCGGAGAGGCCATGGTTTTGGCTCCATCGCGCAAGTTCGACTGATCGGCAAACCAACCTATGTCAGGAAAGGCACCCGACGGGTGCCTTTTTGCTTTTTTACGTCCCAATTCATGCATTCTGAGTGCACCCTCAGGACGAACGCGCACGCCTGCGCCCTTTCAAGGCACCAGATTCCAGAATGATCTCTGACACTACGTGCTCACGCCTGTAAGCCATCACATGGACCCCAGAGACCCCGGCGATGTCACGAATTTGCTGGATCAATTCGATACAGATCTTCTTGCCTTCTTCGGCCGGCTTTTCGGCCTTCTCCATTCGATCAATAACCTGATCAGGGATATGAATCCCGGGCACATTACTGCGCATCCAACGTGCAGCACGAGCCGAGGCAATGGGGCCAACACCAGCAATAATAAAAACTCTCTTGTCCAAACCGGCATCCCGCACCCGTGCCATGAACTTCTCAAACAACGGGATGTCGTAGATATAATTGGTCTGAATGTACTCAGCACCAGCTTCGACCTTTTTAGCCAGACGATCCGGACGCCACTCATAGGGCGGTATGCAGGGGTTTTCTGCAGCCCCCAGGAACAACTGGGGTGGACGCGTAATTTTTCGGCCCGAGAGGAATTTTCCCTGATCGCGCATCGTTCGAATCGTTCGCAGCAATGTCAGGGAATCAAAGTCGAACACCGGTTTCGCCCCCGGCTGATCCCCAACGCCAACGCCGTCACCCGTTAAGCATAGGACATTGCTCACACCCAGCGCCGCGGCCCCCAGAACATCACCCTGAATGGCAATGCGGTTCCGGTCTCGGCAAGAAATCTGATACACTGGCGAATAGCCAGCGCGTGTCAACAACGCGCAAATCCCAATCGAAGACATATGGCAATTCGCGCCCGAAGCATCGGTTGCGTTGATTGCATCCGCGACCTCACCCAAAGGCTGAGCCGCTTGAAACACATCCTCAGGGTCGGCGCTATCTGGCGGATTCAATTCAGCCGTTACGGCAAAACGGCCCGAACGCAAAACCCTCTCTAACCGGCTGTGCGACACGTACCCTTCGGGAACGGGAACATAGCCGATCGGCTCGACTTCACCGTGATGGGCATCGTTCATTTCTTAAGATCCCGATTCATTGCGTTGGGCGGCTCGGTGGCTAAAGGTGCCGAAGAAGGTTCATTCTCGCGCGCTTCTGGAAAGGCTTCTGCAAGGGTTACACGCGCCGCATCGCGCGCCTCGCGCTTCTGTGCCGCTATCTCGCGGCTGACCCGCAACCACGATGACGATCCTTTCAACGAATGTTCTACCGGTGGTAAAACTTCCTTTATCTTTTCTTCCCCACGCCGCATGCGGCTGGCACCATCCCAGGCCAAAGCCCAAACGCATTTCATGTCAGGCTTCACTTCGCAGAACTCGCCGGGGCGTACGCCGCCACAGGGACCGTTGCGCAATTGCTTTGGGCAGTTCATAGGGCAGGACATGCCGGTCGATGATAGCACGCACTGCCCGCACATCTTGCAGTCGAACAACAGGGTTTTGACACCCTTTTCGACCAGAGCAATGGGACGTTCAACGCGGTTGTACCCGATCTTTGCAAAAAGCGGATCCATCGCAACCATTCCACGTTCGACGCACTTGTAGACCCACTCGAACGAACGGGCGTGACGAATCGCGAACAGGCGCAATCGATACATGGGTCTGCCTCCTGTGCTGGGCTTAAATGCACCAGGCCCGGCTTTTCCGGGTCGCAGCACGTACTGAAAGCCGGAGGTCCAGTCTACACTCTGGATTTTTTTTAAATCAAGCAGTTGAGCATCCGCAGCATATGGGGCAGTAGATAATTTTGCGTGTCATAGGAGCCGGGTTTCGGGATTCAGGTAGTTTCGGAGGGGCGGGTTCGCAGAATTCAAACTGCCGCTTGAACAAATCGCGACGCAACGCTACGCAATCGCCTATGCACATCATCCGGGATTTCCAGTTTGTCGAGCCAGAAGATCGCGGCGCCAGCGTGGCGATCGGCAATTTTGATGGCGTCCATGTGGGGCATCAGTCGGTCATCGAACTGGCCCGCAAGGCGGCCCCTGACGCGCCTCTGGGTGTCATGACCTTCGAGCCGCATCCGCGTGAATATTTTGCACCGGACTCGCCACCATTCCGTCTGATGCGCGGCAACGCACGGGCGCACCGGCTGGAAAAACTGGGCGTGGAAAAACTTTATGAACTGCCGTTCAACGCAGCACTGGCTGGGCTGTCCCCGGAAGAATTTGCGCGCAACGTGATATGTGACGGGCTGGGCCTGTCTCATATTGTGGTGGGCGCTGATTTTTGCTTTGGAAAGGGCCGCAGCGGTACGGCTGACGACCTGGTCCGGTTTGGTAAAGAGATGGGATTTGGCGTAACCATTGCCCCCTTGATGGAGCGGTCTGCAAATGTGGTCTCGTCAACCGCCATCCGAACCGCCCTGACCGAAGGTCGCCCACGGGACGCCGCCGAAATGCTGGGTCATTGGCACAGGATTGAAGGAGAGGTGATCGGGGGCGAGCAGCGCGGGCGCGAACTGGGGTTTCCAACTGCGAATATGTCCATCGAAGGGCTGCACCTTCCCAAATTTGGTGTCTACGCCGTGTTGGTGGACGTGTTGGATGGCCCGCATCAGAGCAGCTATCAGGGTGCAGCTTCGATTGGAGTGCGGCCAATGTTCCAAGGTGAAGTGCCCAATATCGAAACTTTCCTTTTCGACTTTTCGGGTGACCTTTACGGGGCAACCCTGTCAGTGGGCCTGATCGATTTCCTGCGTCCTGAACTGACATTCGACGGATTGCACGGGCTGATTGCCCAGATGGATGCAGATTGCGAAAAAGCCCGTGGCATTCTGGCCGCCTTATGAGCACGGATCCGATCGAACGCACCGGCCTACCCGCCCGGTTCTGGGAACGCAAACCCCTGCGCAAGATGAACCAGCGCGAATGGGAAGCGTTATGTGACGGCTGCGGCAAGTGCTGCCTGAACAAGCTGGAAGACGAAGACTCGGGCGAGGTCGCACTGACATGTGTCGCCTGCCGACTGCTGGACGATGAAAGCTGCCGCTGTACGCAATACGATATCCGGCACCAGTTTGTGCCTGAATGCATTGTCATGACACCCGACAACATAGATGAACACGCCTATTGGTTGCCGCAAACCTGTGCCTATCGACTGCTTTGGGAGGGTAAGCCTCTTTACGATTGGCATCCTCTGATATCAGGTACGCCTGACAGCGTTCATGCGGCGGGCGTCTCGGTTCAGGGGCGCACGGTGTCTGAGTTCGAAACCCCCATGGAAGAGTGGGAAGACTACATTATCGAGGAGCCAAGCTGATGTATTTTGCCTCTGACAATTCCGGGCCGGTTCATCCTCAGGTCATGGCCAAACTGGCCGAGGCCAACCAAGGCTATCAGATGGCTTATGGTGCTGACGCGCTGATGAACGAGGTGCGAGACCGCATTCGCAGCATTTTCGAGGCTCCGGGGGCTGCCGTGTATCTTGTGGCAACCGGGACAGCGGCGAACTCTCTGGCTCTTGCTACACTGTCCAACCCATGGGAAACGGTCTTTTGCTCTCCGGTTGCCCATATCCACGAGGATGAGTGCAACGCGCCTGAATTTTACAGCGGCGCCAAGCTGACCCTTGTGCCTGGCGGTGACAAGATGACGCCTGAAGCATTGCGCGGTTCGATTCTGGGTGAAGAAACACGAGGCGTGCATGGACCGCAACGCGGGCCAGTGTCGATCACTCAAGTTACCGAACGCGGATCGGTATACTCCTTGGAAGAGTTGCAGGCGCTTTGCAGTGTCGCGAAGGAATATAACCTGCCTGTGCACCTGGACGGTGCGCGCTTTACCAATGCGTTGGTTTCGCTGAATTGCTCGCCAGCTGAAATGACGTGGAAAGCAGGCGTGGATGCCGTCAGCTTTGGCGGCACCAAGAACGGGTTGATGGGCGTCGAAGCGGTGGTGTTTTTTGACGAGAGCAAAACGTGGGAATTTGAACTCCGCCGCAAACGCGGGGCGCATCTGTTCTCGAAACACCGCTATCTGTCCGCACAGATGGCCGCGTATCTCGAAGATGACCTTTGGCTGAAACTGGCCCGGAAGGCCAACGCCAACTGTGCGCACTTGGCCGACGGATTGCGCGCCAAGGGGGCGACATTCCTGCATGAACCGCAGGCCAACATGGTTTTTGCTTCTTTCTCGCGTGCCAAGCACAAGCAACTGCATGACGCCGGTGCCGTCTATCACCTATGGGGGGATGAACTGGACGGCGCGGATGATGGTGAAAGCCTGGCATGCCGCTTAGTGTGCGACTGGTCTATTGGAACGTCCCAGATCGATCAGTTTCTCAACTTGCTATAGGGATCGGCTTCCAGAACGCCTTCAGCAGAGCCGCTGTGTCTTGAGGGTGCGAAATGGGCAGCATGTGCCCCGCGCCCTGAACCACCGCATGGCGCGCATAGGGCAAGCGGTGAACCAAACCGGCGCAGATGGCGGGGATTACAGGATGGGTTTCTGATCCGCTTAGGATCAGGGTCGGCATGACGGCACGTTCCAGCATCTCGGCCTTGAGCAACCCGGCTTGATCGTCATAAAGCACCGGGTGTACAGCTGGCACGGCATGTATCCCACGCACCATATTAGCGCGCGTCCGTTCGGGCAAGTCAGGCCATTTCGGGCTGATGCCAGTGCTCCACATCCGGTTGAACAGTCGCGCGGCCAGAGCGTTTTCGCCCGCATTAAAGGCGCTGTTTATCGGCTCAATATCTTTCTCATGCTGATCGAACAAATCCGGCGCGTCCCGGTGTGCTATGGCAAAAAAGACGGGTTCAATCAGAATCAGACTGCGCACGCGCTCGGGATGTTCCAAGGCCAGTCTCAGTGCAATAATCGCCCCAAAGGAATGGCCAACGACGTCCATCTGCCCCGCCAGTTCAGCCGCAGCGTTATTGGTGACGTGATCAAAGAAGTCCCCCTGCCCGTCCCAATCCGGGCTACGCCCGTGTGACAACATATCCGGCGCGACCAGAGAGGCATTCCCGTCCATCGCCTTGGCCAATCCCGACCACACGCCGGAATGCGCAATGGTGCAATGGAGGGCGAGCGTTTTTCGCGCGCCCTCTCCCAACCGCCGAACGAAGACGGAATGCGCCGAGGCAGCCGAAGCTGTCATCCCTTCATCTCGGCTAGATGGTTGTCCAGATCATCCAGACTGTCCTGACCCCAGAACCGCTGACCGTCCGGTGTGATGTAAAATGGGGCACCAAAGGCCCCCTGGTCCACGGCCTCTTCCAGATTGGTGGCATATGTCTCTGCCCCAACCAGCAAACCGCTATTGGCGAGGTCAGGATCAAACCCGGAATTTGCCAGACACTCACGTATCACATCATCTTGTGACACGTCCTTTTCTTCGGCCCAGCAAGCGCGCAGGATCAGTTGGCAAAGCTTGCCGACATCCCCCGAACCATCTTTGGCCGCAGCGATCACTGCATAAGAAGACGGGGCCATATTGGTGGGCCAATGCGCGGGTTTCAGGTTGAACTCCACGCCCAGACGTTTGGCTTGACGCAGCAAGTCCTGCGCGCGGTATTCGATGCGCGAGATATGGCGGTCTTTTGGTGCTGTGCCCCCGGTGCGCGCAAACAAGGCCATGATGTCCAGTGGTTTGTAGTTGATGGTCGCATCATGTTTCGCCGCAACCTCTTCCAGTCGGTTTCCGGCCAGATAGGTGTAGGGCGAAATTGTCGCAAAATAGTAGTCAATCTGGGTCATGTTCACTTTCTCCGCTGCGTTGCCTTTGCGGGACGTTAGACCCGTGCTAAGCGGTGTCAACATCACGATTCTGTCACATTGCCAAAGCTGCCCGGGGACCTCAGCCGATGCCGACACTCCACGAACCCAAGCTCATCGCTGGGAACGCCAATCTTCCGCTTGCCGAATCCATCGCTCGCCGCATGAGCTTGTATCGCGGCGTTGACCAGGGTCTGGTCGATGCGCGGGTCGAGCGGTTCAATGACGGCGAGATCTTTGTCGAAGTGTTCGAAAACGTCCGGGGCGAGGACATGTTCATCGTCCAGCCGACGTCGAACCCGGCAAATGATAACCTGATGGAACTGCTGATCATTGCCGATGCGTTGCGCCGCTCTTCCGCACAAAGGATCACAGCCGTGATCCCTTATTTCGGCTATGCCCGTCAGGATCGTCGCACCAAGGCCCGGACACCAATCAGCGCCAAGCTTGTTGCCAACATGCTGACAGGTGCTGGGATCGAACGCGTCCTGACAATGGACCTGCACGCAGCACAAATTCAGGGGTTCTTTGATATCCCGGTGGACAACCTCTATGCTTCGCCGATTTTTGCGCTGGATGTGAAGCATCAGTTCAAGAACAACATGGACGAGATCATGGTTGTTTCGCCAGACGTCGGCGGCGTGGCCCGCGCCCGCGAACTGGCCAAGCGGATCAATGCCCCGCTGTCGATCGTCGACAAGCGCCGCGAGAAAGCGGGTGAAGTGGCCGAAATGACGGTGATCGGAGACGTAAAAGACAAGATCTGTCTGATCGTGGACGACATGTGTGATACCGCTGGCACACTCTGCAAGGCGGCGCAGGTCCTGCTGGATAACGGCGCGAAAGAGGTTCACTCCTACATCACGCATGGTGTCATGAGTGGCCCGGCGGTTGAACGTGTCACCAATTCGGTGATGAAGTCGCTTGTTCTGACCGACACGATCCAACCCACAAAAGAGATTGCGCAGGCCAAAAACATTCGCATCGTGCCAACCGCGCCAATCTTTACTCAGGCAATCCTGAACATCTGGAACGGCACCAGCGTGTCTTCGCTATTCGAAGACAAGACACTTACGCCGATCTACGAATCCATGTACCAGATGGATTGAGTTCCCAGGGGCGGCCAAACAAGCCGCCCTTTTGCTTTTTGAAACACTGATCCGTTCTGCTTGCCCCTCGCTAGCATGAGCTTGGATCCGCGAAAGAGGAAAGTGACCTCCGATGTCCGCAAACAAACGTATTGTTCTGTCCAGTGACCACGCCGCGATCGATTTGCGCCAGGCTGTGGCGAAACACATCGCGCAACAAGGCTGGGACGTAGTCGATATCGGCCCGAATACACCGGAAAGCACCCACTACCCCAAGCATGGCAAAGCCGCGGCCGAAGCTGTTGCATCCGGTGATTGCGGTTTGGGCATCATCCTCTGCGGCACCGGCCAGGGCATCATGATGGCCGCAAACAAAGTGCCGGGCATTCGCTGTGGCGTTTGTTCAGACGCCTTTTCGGCCCGAATGATCCGCCAGCACAACAACGCCAATATGCTGTCAATCGGTGCGCGCGTTGTCGGCGAAGGTCAGGCGCTGGACATCGTTGATGCGTTTCTGAGTGCCGAGTTCGAAGGCGGCCGCCACGCCACGCGGGTGGACATGATCGAAGCGCAGGGAAACTGACACCTGCGCTTCCTTAAAGCGCGATGGTCTGAACCCGGATCAGGAGATATTCCAGTCATCCGGGTGCGCGACCTCTCCTATCGCGGTCCAGCTTGCTCGGATGCGAGCGATACGAGTGTCGGACCATGTGCGAAACACCGCTTCGAACCCTTCGGTGGTGATGTTTTCAGCCTGCACCTCGGCCCGCAGCGCCGAAGACGTATCTACATCCCATAGCGATATACCGATCTGAACCACAGGCGGTTTGCGAAACGGTTCTTTGAACTGAATGGGCGTGCGACGTTCCCTGGGGCCCTGCCCTGTCCACATCTCACCGCCTTCGGCAAATTCCGAAAACAGCACATCTTCGCCCTGATCAATGCCAATGGGATGGGTAAGGAACTTTTTCATTCTGTCATCATTATTCTTGAATTCCCGAAAGTTATCCCGGCAATTCGGCAAAAGCACGACAAAAAAACGGCCCCGCAAAGCGAGGCCGTCCAAATTTTTCACGGACAAGCCGGTTATAGGCTCATATGTGTCCCAAGCGCTTCCATGTCGGCCAGCAGCTTGGCGGCATCGTCGACAATGGTCTGATCATCGCCACCCTTTGCTGCCTCGTGCGAGGCGCGAGCGTCTTCGATCAGCTCGTCCAGATGCGCGCGGGTTACTTCGGCCACCGGAATGGCCTTTTCGGCCAGAACCGAAAGGCTGTCGCCGTTGATCTGGGCAAACCCGCCGGTGACCAGGTATTCGCTGGACCCTTCAGGTGCCTCAACCTTCAGCAGACCGGGGCGCAACGTGGTGATGGTGGGGGCATGGTCGGGCATCGCCGTCATGTCCCCGTCCGCGCCGGGAATCTGGACCGCGGTGGCCGCGAGCGAAGCAAGGCTCCGCTCGGGGCTGACGAGGTCGAATTGCATCGTGTTTGCCATCAGGGATACTCCTTAGGCGGCTTCTGCTGCCATCTTCTCGGCTTTGGCGATCACTTCTTCGATACCGCCAACCATCAGGAAGGCTGCTTCGGGCAGGTGATCGTATTCGCCAGCGACAACCGCTTTGAACGACGCGATGGTCACATCAAGAGGAACCTGAACGCCGGGCGAACCGGTGAAGACTTCGGCCACGTCGAACGGCTGCGACAGGAAGCGTTCGATCTTACGGGCACGGGCCACGGTCAGTTTGTCCTCTTCCGACAGTTCGTCCATGCCGAGGATGGCGATGATGTCCTGCAGCGACTTGTAGCGCTGGAGGATCTGCTGAACGTCGGTCGCAACCTTGTAGTGCTCTTCACCAACGATAGCTGGGTCGAGCAGACGCGAGGTCGAGTCGAGCGGGTCAACCGCAGGGTAAATACCCTTTTCCGAGATCGCACGGTTAAGAACGGTGGTCGCGTCCAGGTGCGCAAACGAGGTTGCCGGCGCAGGGTCGGTAAGGTCGTCCGCAGGCACGTAGATCGCCTGCACCGAGGTGATCGAGCCCGACTTGGTCGAGGTGATGCGTTCCTGCAGGGCGCCCATGTCGGTGGCCAGTGTCGGCTGGTAGCCCACCGCCGAAGGAATACGGCCCAGCAGAGCCGAAACCTCGGAACCCGCCTGCGTAAAGCGGAAGATGTTGTCGACGAAGAACAGAACGTCGGTACCGGACTGGTCACGGAACTGCTCGGCCAGGGTCAGACCGGTCAGAGCAACACGCGCACGCGCACCCGGAGGTTCGTTCATCTGACCGTAAACCAGGGCCACTTGGCTTTCCGACAGGTTGTCCGGCTTGATAACGTTCGATTCGATCATCTCGTGGTACAGGTCGTTCCCTTCACGGGTCCGTTCACCAACACCCGCGAACACCGAGAAGCCCGAGTGCACTTTTGCGATGTTGTTGATCAGTTCCATGATCAGAACGGTTTTACCAACGCCGGCACCGCCGAACAGGCCGATCTTACCGCCTTTGGCGTAAGGGGCCAGCAGGTCAACAACCTTGATGCCGGTAACCAGAACTTCCGATTCAGTCGACTGTTCGTCGAAGGTCGGTGCAGGCTGGTGGATCGCGCGGGCCTCAGACGCTTCAACCGGGCCCTTCTCGTCGATCGGCTCGCCAACTACGTTCAGGATACGACCCAGGGTGGCGTTACCAACCGGCACCGAGATCGGCGCGCCTGTGTCGGTTACTTCCTCGCCACGGACCAGACCTTCGGTCGCGTCCATCGCGATGGTACGTACGGTGTTTTCACCCAGGTGCTGAGCAACTTCCAACACCAGACGCTTGCCGTTGTTGGTGGTTTCCAGCGCGTTCAGAATTTCAGGCAGCGCGTCATCGAACTGCACGTCAACGACGGCCCCGATGATCTGTGTGACTTTGCCTTTTGCATTCGCCATGTTTCGTCTCCGGTTTTCTTACAGCGCTTCGGCGCCGGAAATAATTTCAATCAGCTCGTTGGTGATCACGGCCTGACGCGAGCGGTTGAACTGGATCGTCAGCTTGTCGATCATTTCACCCGCGTTACGTGTCGCGTTGTCCATCGCGGACATCCGTGCACCCTGTTCAGACGCTCCGTTTTCGAGCAGAGCCGAGAAGATCGCGGTCGCAACCCCCTTGGGCAGCAGATCGGCCAAAATGGCCTCTTCGCTGGGCTCGTAATCGAAGATGGCACCGCTGTCGTCACCTGCCGCTTCGTCCTCGAACGAGGCGGGGATGACCTGCTGTGCCGTCGGGATCTGGGTCACAACGTTGACGAACTTCGAATAGAAGATCGTGGCAACGTCGAACTCACCCCCGTCGAAACGAGACAGGATGTCCTTTGCGATGTCCTGCGCGTTGGAATACCCCAGACGCTTGACCTCGCTCAGGTCCACATGTCCGACGAACAGATCGCCCAAATCACGCTTAAGCGCGTCGCGGCCTTTTTTGCCGACGGTCAGAACTTTGACCGTCTTGCCTTTGCCGCGCAGCTCTTCCGCTTTGGCGCGGGCAAGCTT
The DNA here is from genome assembly GCF_013110775.1 of Ruegeria sp. HKCCD7296. Lineage (NCBI taxonomy): Bacteria > Pseudomonadati > Pseudomonadota > Alphaproteobacteria > Rhodobacterales > Roseobacteraceae > Ruegeria > Ruegeria sp. HKCCD7296. The sequence goes on along the minus strand of NZ_WVRF01000022.1, from coordinate 29,552 downwards.
GGCGATGTTCGCGTTGAAGCCGCCACACAGGCCGCGTTCAGCTGTCATCACAACCAGCAGATGGACATCATCACTGCCCGTACCACGGAGCAGCTTGGGGGCGCTGTCGCTGCCCCCGACCGACGCCGCCAGCCCCGCCATCACGGCATTGAACCGTTCAGCATAGGGACGCGAGGCTTCGGCAGATTCCTGGGCGCGGCGCAGTTTTGCAGCCGCGACCATCTGCATGGCCTTGGTGATCTTGCGGGTCGATTTGACCGACTCGATCCTGTTTTTAAGGTCCTTCAGACTAGGCATCGGAACCTCCTATCAAGCGAAGGTTGCGGCGTATTCGTCGATCGCTGCCTTGATCTTGTCGGACGCGTCACCCTTGATCTTCGGATCTTCGTCGGTGAGCCACTTCAGCAGGTCCGCATGTTTGCCACGCAGATGTGCCAGAAGACCGGCTTCATAGCGGCCAACATCTGTGACTTCGATCTTGTCGAGGTAACCGTTGGTACCTGCGAAGATGACGCAGACGATTTCCGCGTTGGTCAGCGGCGAGTACTGCGGCTGTTTCATCAGCTCGGTCAGACGCGCACCACGGTTCAGCAGCTGCTGAGTTGCGGCGTCGAGGTCCGAACCAAACTGGGCAAAGGCCGCCATTTCACGGTACTGAGCCAGTTCCAGCTTAACCGGGCCAGCAACCGATTTCATCGCGTTGGTCTGGGCCGACGAGCCCACGCGCGAAACCGACAGACCGGTGTTCACAGCGGGACGAATGCCCTGATAGAACAGTTCGGTTTCCAGGAAGATCTGACCGTCAGTGATCGAGATCACGTTGGTCGGAATAAACGCCGAAACGTCACCACCCTGAGTTTCGATAACCGGCAGAGCGGTCAGCGAACCTGCACCAAAGTCTTCGTTCAGCTTCGCCGAACGTTCCAGCAGGCGCGAGTGGAGGTAGAAAACGTCACCCGGGTAAGCTTCACGTCCGGGCGGACGACGCAGCAACAGGGACATCTGACGATAGGACACAGCCTGCTTCGACAGGTCATCATAGATGATCAGAGCGTGGCGGCCGTTGTCACGGAAGTATTCAGCCATCGCGGTCGCGGCGTAAGGTGCAAGGAACTGCATCGGTGCCGGGTCGGACGCGGTCGCGGCCACAACGATCGAGTATTCAATCGCGCCGGACTCTTCCAGTTTCTTCACCAGCTGCGCAACGGTCGAACGCTTTTGACCAACCGCGACGTAAACACAGTACAGTTTCTTCGACTCGTCGTCGCCTGCTGCGTCGTTGTAAACCTTCTGGTTCAGGATGGTGTCCAGAGCCACAGCGGTTTTACCGGTCTGACGGTCACCAATGATCAGTTCCCGCTGGCCACGGCCAATCGGGATCATCGCGTCAACCGATTTCAGGCCGGTTGCCATCGGCTCGTGCACCGATTTACGCGGGATGATGCCGGGCGCTTTGACGTCGGCAACACCACGCTTGGAAGCATTGATCGGGCCTTTGCCGTCCAGCGGGTTGCCCAGACCGTCAACGACACGGCCCAGCAGCTCGTCACCAATCGGAACGTCCACGATCGAGTTGGTGCGCTTAACAGTGTCACCTTCTTTGATGTCACGGTCGGAACCGAAGATAACGACACCAACGTTGTCGCTTTCCAGGTTCAGGGCCATACCCATGATGCCACCGGGAAATTCGACCATCTCACCGGCTTGCACATTGTCCAGGCCGTATACACGGGCAATCCCGTCACCGACGCTCAGCACGCGGCCGATCTCGGCCACTTCGGCTTCCTGACCAAAATTCTTGATCTGGTCCTTCAGGATTGCAGAAATCTCTGCAGCTTGGATTCCCATTTATCCGACCTCTTTCATTGCATTCTGTAGGGAGTTCAGCTTCGAACGGATCGAACTGTCGATCATCTTCGAGCCCACTTTAACGACTAGACCGCCGATGAGGCTTTCATCCACGGTCGCATTGATAGTCACGGTCTTGCCCACGCGCTCGGACAGCGTCTTGGACAGTTTTTCCATTTGCGTCTTGGTCAGCGCTTTGGCCGAGGCAACATCTGCGGTCACTTCGCCACGCTCGTCTGCCAGCATGTCGCGCAGAACCTGCACCAGCTGCGGTACGACGAACAAACGGCGCTTCTGCGCCATCAGACCCAACGTGTTGCGCAGAATCGCGTTCAGGCCCATCTTATCTGCAATCGCGGTGATCGCACCTTCCTGTTCGGCGCGGGAAACCAGCGGCGAGGCAATCAGGTCGTGCAACTCGGCACTGTCGCCCAGTGCTGCTGCCAGATCATTGATGCCGGTTTCCAGACCTGCGAGGTCTTTGTTGTCTTTTGCGATCTCGAAGATCGCGGTGGCATAGCGCTCGGCGATGCCTGTGGAAATCGAAGCTGGTTCGGACACGTCCACCCTTCCGATATTTTGGGCCCCGAATTCGCGTTGCGGCAGCTACCCCGGGGGCGTGAAGAAACCCCGTCCAGAAGGCCGGGGATCAAAATCACCGGGGATGTAGCAGAGGTGTTCCAACCAAGCAATACGCTATAGCGGTAACAGAATTATCCACAAAGTGTTGATTTTCATGCACTTAGCTCAAGTGCGACGGTTTGAACCCATCAGCTCAGTTGAAAAATGTTACGAATATGCAGGTTTTTGCGATTCCTGTGACTTTTTTCGCGCAATTTTATCGCTTCGGAAGGCCAGCGATTGTCACGCAGGTTTCAACAAACCGTCCAGCGCCTTGATCGGTTTTTTAACCGCATCTTTAGTCACGCTGCCGCTGGGCGGGCGAATGTGTTTGCTGACCTCAACCATCAGCACACCCCCAGCCATGACGGTCGGAATACGTTGCCCGGTTTTTTCAATCAGGCCGCCGGATTTCAGCCAGAAACGGCGAAACGAGGGCGGTCGATACAGAGCCGAACAATGCGTTTCGGGCAGAAAGTGATGCGCCTTGAGCTGGTTTTCCAACTGTGTGGCGGAATAGGGTCGCCCAAAGCCAAATGGCGTTTTGTCCGTCCGTGACCACAGACCGCCTCTGTTGGGAACAATAAATACAGCCCGCCCGCCGGGCCCCAGAACGCGCCAGCATTCATCCAACAGCTGGTTTGGCCTCTCTGACGTTTCCAGCCCATGCATCACAACAAGCTTGTCCACGTGACCGGTTTCAATCGGCCAAAGCGTTTCTTCGGTCAGAACAGACACATTGGGCATTCCCGCAGGCCAGGGCATGACGCCCTGCGGGCCAGGCATCAGCCCGATGACGCGGCGCGCATCTGCCAGGTACGGGCGCAACAACGGCACAGCAAAGCCGAATCCGGCCACTGTCTGCCCCTTGGCCTCGGGCCAAAGCTCTATCAAACGCCCGCGAATGGCCGCCTGCGCCGCACGCCCCAACGTGCTTCGATAGTAAAAGTTCCTCAGATCCTGCACATCAAGATGCATTGCGGACATCCGGTCAATCGGCTTAGCTGGGCGCAGTCTAGCAATGAAAGGGCAAAAAGCCATGCCTCTTGAGATCGTTACAATCCCATGCCTGAGCGACAATTACGCCTTTCTGGCCCACGACGCCACGAGCGGCCAGACCGCGCTGATCGACGCCCCCGAAGCTGCACCGATTCTGCAGGCGCTGGATGATAAAGGATGGACGCTTTCACATGTGCTTTTGACCCATCACCACTGGGATCACGTCGACGGGCTATCAGGCATTCTGGAAAAACACCCTGCACAGGTTGTCGGAGCCGCGGCGGATGCCCATCGCTTGCCGTCGCTGGATCTACAGGTGGTCGAGGGCGACAGCTTTGAAATCGGAGGGGAACAAGTTCAGGTTCTGGATGTATCCGGCCACACTGTGGGGCATGTCGCATACTACATGCCTCAAAGTGCTGCGGTATTTACCGCCGACAGTCTCATGGCGCTGGGCTGTGGTCGTCTTTTCGAGGGCACACCGGACCAGATGTGGGCATCTTTAAGTAAACTGGCCGCCCTGCCCGATGACACTTTGGTCTGCTCTGGACATGAATATACACAATCCAACGCTAAATTTGCCATTACCGTTGATCCGGACAACCCTGACCTGAAGGCGCGCATCGCGGATATTGAACGGGCGCGTGCCGCCGGAGAAGCCACTGTCCCGTCGATTCTGGCGCTGGAAAAGGCAACAAATCCGTTTCTGAGGGCTGCTGACCCGGCGATTCAAGCCCATTTAGGCATGACAGGCGCGCGTCCCGAGGCCGTTTTTGCGGAAATCCGGGGTAGAAAAGACCGGTTCTGATGCCTATTTGACCCTCTTCACGGTCACGGTCACAACAAATGTGACTGTCAAGTGAAAGAAAACCCTTGAAGCCGGACGCCGATCAACCAAACTCTAATAGTATGAGGACATGGTTGGATTGGGGTTCCGGCCGCAAGCCCGCCCCCTTCTGACCCAAGACAGAGGAGCACCCGCGTGCCTTCATTCTCGAGCACACTGGAACAAGCCATCCACGCGGCCTTGGCGGCTGCGAATGAACGGCGTCATGAATTTGCAACGCTAGAGCATCTGCTGCTGGCGCTTCTGGAAGAACCCGATGCGGTGCGCGTCATGAAAGCGTGTAGCGTCGATCTGGATGAGCTGCGCAGCACCTTGGTGGAATTCATTGACGAGGATCTTTCGAATCTGGTCACGGATATCGACGGGTCAGAAGCTGTTCCAACGGCTGCGTTCCAGCGCGTAATTCAGCGCGCCGCGATTCATGTACAAAGCTCGGGCCGGACCGAAGTGACCGGCGCCAACGTACTGGTTGCCATTTTCGCAGAACGCGAAAGCAATGCCGCCTATTTCCTGCAAGAACAGGACATGACCCGTTACGACGCGGTCAATTTCATCGCCCATGGCGTGGCCAAGGATCCCGCTTTTGGCGAAAGCCGCTCGGTTTCGGGTGCGGATCAGGTGGAAGAAGACGCACAGACCACATCCGGCGAAACCGAACAAAAAGAAAGCGCGCTGGGGAAATACTGCGTCGATCTGAACGCGAAGTCGCGTGCTGGAGACGTCGATCCGCTCATCGGGCGCTCGGATGAGGTGGAACGCTGCATCCAGGTGCTGTGCCGCCGCCGCAAGAACAACCCGCTGCTGGTGGGTGATCCGGGCGTTGGCAAAACCGCCATCGCAGAAGGTCTGGCCCACAAAATCGTGGCCGGAGAAGCGCCTGATGTGCTAGCCAATACCACTATCTATTCGCTGGACATGGGCGCGCTGCTGGCCGGAACCCGCTATCGCGGTGACTTCGAAGAGCGCTTGAAAGCGGTTGTCACCGAGTTGGAGGATCATCCCGACGCCGTACTGTTTATTGACGAGATTCATACCGTGATCGGTGCCGGAGCTACTTCGGGCGGGGCGATGGATGCCTCGAACCTGCTGAAGCCCGCGCTTCAGGGCGGCAAACTGCGCACCATGGGTTCGACCACTTACAAGGAGTTTCGTCAGCATTTCGAAAAAGACCGCGCACTGAGCCGCCGGTTCCAGAAGATCGACGTGAATGAACCTTCGGTCGAGGACAGCGTCAAGATTTTGCGCGGCCTGAAACCCTATTTCGAAGAGCATCACGAGATCAAGTATACCGCCGACGCGATCAAAACCGCCGTCGAGCTTTCGGCACGTTATATCAACGATCGCAAGCTGCCCGACAAAGCCATCGACGTGATAGATGAGGCGGGCGCGGCGCAGCATCTGGTAGCCGAAAGCAAACGCCGCAAAACCATCGGGGTTAAAGAGATTGAGGCAGTTGTTGCCAAGATCGCCCGCATCCCACCCAAGAATGTCACCAAGGACGATGCCGAGGTTCTGAAGGACCTCGAAACCTCGCTCAAACGTGTAGTCTTTGGTCAGGATGATGCCATTGTGGCGCTGTCCAGTGCAATCAAGCTGGCCCGTGCGGGTCTGCGTGAGCCTGAAAAGCCCATCGGCAACTACCTGTTCGCGGGTCCAACAGGTGTGGGTAAAACCGAAGTTGCGAAACAACTGGCGGACACGCTGGGCGTAGAACTGCTGCGCTTCGACATGTCGGAATACATGGAGAAACACGCAGTCAGCCGCCTGATCGGTGCACCTCCGGGTTATGTTGGGTTTGATCAGGGCGGTCTGCTGACTGACGGTGTCGACCAGCATCCACATTGTGTGCTGCTGCTTGATGAGATCGAGAAAGCCCACCCTGATGTGTTCAACATCCTGTTGCAGGTTATGGACCACGGTGAGCTGACGGATCACAATGGACGCACGGTGAACTTCCGGAACGTGGTTCTGATCATGACCTCGAACGCGGGCGCACAGGAACAGGCCAAAGCGGCCATCGGTTTCGGACGCGACCGTCGCGAGGGCGAAGATACCGCCGCGATCGAGCGTACGTTTACACCGGAATTCCGTAACCGTCTGGATGCAGTGATCTCTTTCGCGCCGCTTCCGAAAGAGGTCATCTTGCAAGTGGTCGAGAAGTTCGTCCTACAGCTTGAAGCACAGCTGTTGGATCGCGGCGTGACCATCGATCTGACGCCCAAAGCCGCTGAATGGCTGGCTGACAAGGGCTATGACGATAAGATGGGTGCGCGTCCGCTTGGCCGCGTCATTCAGGAACACATCAAGAAGCCTCTGGCCGAAGAACTGCTGTTCGGTAAGCTGGCTAAGGGTGGTGTGGTTCGTGTCTCGGTCAAAAAGGGCGAACTGGATCTTGAGATTCTGGGCCCGGATCAGCGACGCATTCCGGGTGACAAACCTCCGTTGTTGACGGCGGATTGACCTGAAAACTGATCTTAATTTCGAAACCCGGCGACATAAATCGCCGGGTTTTTTCTGGTGTTTCAAAGCAACTTCGACGGAACCGGGGTTTTGCAGCGTGTAATCCTCTACGATCAAAATCAGAGGTGGATACATGAGCAAGACTTCAGTTGTGTGGGCCACTGCCTTTGCCGTTTCGGTAATCGCGGCCATTGCGACGGCTCAGCACAGGTTTCGCTACCACGATGAAACGAGCGCTGAGCCTCTCAGATTAGTGCCGGCCACTGTGGACCCCGGGGAAAACAGCGCATCGGTGAGGGAGACAGGTAGCAAGATCAAAGTGACGGGTAACGGAATTCCCGATCATCTGGTCGGACAGTTTCCGAACAGCGGCAACCCGCATCAGATCGAAACGCAGAAGGTCAGGCTCAGGCTTACAGCCCCCCCATGACCAAGGGCACGGTCACGCCTTTGCGCACGGGGTGGAACTTTGGCGTATCTCTTAACGGGATCGCGTTTGACCCGCTGGCGGCCGAGTTCTGGCATGGCGACCCAAACTCCGGATGGTCCTACAGTGCTTTGGGTGGCTCCATTTTCCTGGGACTGGATGCCAATTATGCCCATGTGCAGCCGAACGGAAAGTATCACTATCACGACGTACCAACCGGGCTGATCGAGCTTTTGGAATGGTCAGCTTCAGAGCATTCACCATAGGTCGGATACGCCGCTGATGGTTTTCCGATCTATGCGATGACCGGTGCAATCGATGGGAAAGTGACTGAAATGAAATCGTCCTTTCGCCTGAAGTCCGGAAACAGACCGGGTGGCCGCGAACCGAACGGGCGATATGACGGCACTTTCAACGAAGATTACGAATATGTTGAGGGCCAAGGACATTTGGACCAATGCAACGGAACCGTCACAGTTTCAGCCGAGTATCCAAACGGGACCTACGCCTATTTCCTGACCCAGGATTACCCCTTTGTGCCTCGGTGCTTCATGGGCACACCGGATCAAAGCTTTAAGTTTGGTAGAGGTTAGGCACATTGCACCTGTCAGGTGCTTGCGCGGAAAAGGTTCCGTTTTCTGTCTCTAGCGAAGGCGGGATTGACCGCTTCGCACCGGCACCGGGAATAGCACTGGCAAAGATTTTGGCTTCCTGCCCCAAGCCTCATAGTAAGCGGCAAGGATGCAAAAGGCATAACGTGGCGCGGTGCGGCCTTGGGCCAGGGCGGACAGGACCGTAATGCCCAAATCGCGGGCCTTGCGCAATCGTCCGGCCTTCGTGGGCACAAAATACTCAAAATCGATGAATCGCATCTGCCGCCCATCCCAGCACATATCCCGAAATGCCGGGCGTCCATGGGCGAAACCCATCGCGTGAAGCCGCGCAAGCGCTTGGCCAGCGGCCCGGCACGCCCTGAGTTTTTCTGCCATGGTGACGGACATATCTGCGCAAAGCCTGGTCAGGCTGGCCCCGGCGTCTTCGACGGCGATGTACTCTTTGCTCTCAGCCACAATTCTGGGGACAGGCGCGCCGAAGTTCCACAAAAACCGATGAGATGACCGGTCTCGATCAAACGCGTTTTCAGGCTTTCCCTTCACCAGCCAGAGATGGGGTGCGAAACGTTCGACCCGCTTTAGCCAAAACCTGCGCCCCTTCGGGGTTTGGCAAAGGGTCACGCGCTGATAGGGCGCTCGCAAAGCGTGATCAATTGCAATGTGTACATCCGTTGCCTTGTCTCTCACAAACCGCTCCAATCAACCTATGGTTATGACATAGGTTGCATCGGCTGAATTTCATCTGGCTGACGATTAAAATCCGTTCATAAAGGCCCGTCACAGACAGTGACCGAAAAGATCAACGCTCGGTCAGTTTTAATTCGATCCGGCGGTTCTGCGCACGGGCTTCGGGCGTGTCAGCCGGATTGACCGGCTGGAACTCACCAAACCCGTTGGCGGCCAGACGGTTCGGCGGGATGCCCAGCGCATCAACCATGTAACGCACAACCGACAACGCACGGCCCTGGCTGAGTTCCCAGTTGTCGCGGTATCGGCCACTTCCGGCCAGCGGGACGTTGTCGGTGTGACCGTCAACGCGGATCACCCAGTTTAGACCGGTCGGAATCTCAGCGGCAACGCTACGCAGGATGTTGGCGACCTTGGCTACCTCCTGCCGCCCTTCAGCGGACAGCACGGCCGACCCTGTCGGGAACAGAACTTCGGACGAGAACACAAACCGGTCACCTTCGATCCGCACACCTTCCTGATCGCCAAGAACATCCCGCAAGCGGCCAAAGAACTCCGAGCGATAACGTTGCAGGTCTTCCGCTTGCGCCGCCAATTCCTCGTTCTGACCGGCCAACGCCTCGGCCTCGGCCTCAAGGCGCAGGCGTTCGGCTTCTTCCAACAGGCGGCGGCGGCGTTCTTCAGATGCGGCACGGGCCAGCGCCGCGTTCAGATCCTGCCCCAAAGTTTGAATCTGAATCTCTGCGGCCTCATTCCGCTCTTCAAAATCGTCGAGCAATGCCTGTAACGACCCCAACTGCCCGCGCAGGGCGGCGATTTGTTGGTTCAGCAATACCGCTTCGCGCTGCGCCTCGGCCGAGATTTCTTTCTCATCCGAAAGCGTCGATTCCGCCAAAGCCAGCAACGCCTGACGCTGTTCAGCCAGCGTTCGTTGTTCATCGGCATCTGCCTGTGCTTGCGTCTGTGCCTGCAAAGCGGCTTCAAGCTGGGCCCTTAACTCATCAGGATTCACGTCACCGAACCGGCTTTCCAGTTCGGCCTGCGCGGCTTGTGCGGCGGCCAGCAGGGTCAACGTGTCTTCGGCCTCTTGGCGTTGCGCTTCCAATGCCAACGTCATGGCGGTTAGTTCCGCATCGGCATCTTGCAGGCGATTGCGCAACGCCTCAGCGGCGGCGGCTTCGGCCAGGCGGGCGGCTTCTTCATCGCTCAGTTGCTGTTCAAGGGACGTGATTTGCGCTGCACGTTCCTCACCACTTTGCTCCAGATCGGCAACCAGTGCTTCCAGCGCCTCACGGCGGGCGGCTGCCAGTCGGGCGGCTTCGGTTTGCGCATCAATTTCTTCACGGCTTTGGGCCAGAGCGAGGTTCAGGGCCTCTTGCTCGGTCAGCAATTGCTCGCGCTGCGTCTCCAGCGCCACGATATCGCCCAGTGCCTGTTCCTGTTCGGCCAATAGGGCGGCAACCTGTGCTTCGAAATTTGTGATCCTCGTCTGCGCCTGATCCAAAGCCGCGGCCTGTCGGTCACGCTCGGTGGTCAGCGAGGCGATCAGAGATTGTGCCTGGGCCAGATCGTCTTCGGCCTGCGATAAGGTCGTGTTCAACGCCCCAAGTCGCGCCTGCAAGCGGCTGTTCTCACGCTCCTCGAGACCCAAAGCACCTGCAAGCGCCGCAACTTCATCCGCCAACGAGGTCAGTTCATCTTCTTGCCCCGAGATGGTTTCGCGCAATACGAACTGGATCACCATGAAGATGGTCAGGACAAAAGTCAGCACCATCAACAGACCCGTCATCGCATCCACGAACCCGGGCCAGACCGAGCCCTGGAACCGTTGACCGGTGCGGCGGGACAGCGCCATGGGTTACTCTCCTTCCGGCGTGGTGCGTACTGCGCCGCGCGGCAGAGTCAGTGCCTTGACCAGAAGTTCGATATCCTTACGGAATTCGTTCATGCTTTCCTGTCGACCCGCCGAAATCTCTTCGAGAATACGCAGCAACTGAACGTCCATTGAACGAAGCCGCATTCGGCTTTCCGCGTCGATACCCTCACCTGCGCCGTGTTCACGCATGTGATCCAGCAGCGCATCCTGCCCAAGCGCAACACGCTCCAAAGCCGAGGTGACACTTTCGCTATTGGCCTGACGATTGTTCATCTCACCGATCACATCGACCAGTTGACCTAGCTTAGCCGAAACCTCTGCCCGATCACTTTCCTGGGCTGAGAACAAATCCTGCAGGGCGTCCATCTGTTCGGACATGGCATCTAAGACCGGCGCGAGCACAGCGATCTCGGCTCCGCCTTCCTCACCGCCTGCAAAGCCAACGCGCGTAATCGAAGACAGCCATTCTTCGAGTTCACGATAAAACCTGTTCTGCCCGTGTCCGGCAAACACTTCGAGCAGACCGACGATCAGAGACCCGGCCAAGCCCAGCAAGGACGAACCAAACGCAACACCCATACCCTGCAACTGTGCCTCAAGCCCGGTCATCAGCCGGTTGAAGACGGCCAGACCTTCTTCGCCCTCCTGCGGGTTCAGGCTTCGGATGGTGTCAACGATGGCCGGAACGGTTGTCGCCAAACCAAAGAATGTGCCCAAAAGACCCAAATAGATCAGGACGTTGGTGATATAGCGGGTAATTTCTCGCTCTTCCTCGACCCGCTCCGCCACGGAATCCAGAATGGATCTGGTCGAGGTAGAACTGATCTGAGACCGGGCACCGCGCTCGCGCAATAGTGATGCCAAAGGGGCCAACAGCTGCGGTGTACGGGCGTCTTCTCGAACAACACCCCCCACAAAGGCTTCGATCCAGCGCACAGACCCAATCAGCTGTGTCACCTGATAGAAACACGCAAAAACGCCGATCAGGAATACCAGCAGGATAAAGCCATTCAGATACGGATTGGCGAAGAATACCGGCAGCACGTAGGGCAGCGCAAGAAACACACCCAGCCCGGACAGGCCGATTGCCATCAACATCAACAGGATTTGTCGTGTTGGATGCGAGAAATGGGGTCTCGCGCCCTGATGTGCCTGCGCCATGCGCGTGGTTCCCGGTCTTTGCCTGCTCTGCGATGAATCTAGCGAAATTCCGCGGGTTACGCCAAGAGTTTATGCGGTGATGCTGCGCACCCGTTGCGCCAACCACTCAAGATCGGAGTCGCGCAGACCGATCTCGGCCAAATGTTCGGCGGTATTGTACAGGTATTCGTCGTTGGGACCGCGCCCACCAATCGCGTTGGCGATGATCTGGGCCTGATCCTCTAATGGCATCCCACCGCAATACTGGACGTGGTCTGCATCGATCACATAGGTGACGGCATTGACGATGTCTCCGGTTTCCAGATGCACATCCAGCATCCGCTCGACATAGGCCGACGAAATCAGTTCGCGTTCGCGCAATTCGTGCAGGGTACGCTCTTCGTGGCCAGCCTCAACCGCCAGGGCCAAACCCGTGCAATTTGCGTTTGCCTGCTCGTCCAGCGCCAGCACCAGACCCGGTTTTTCCTCGGTCCCGCGGTGGTGGATCGAGCTCATGCAGAAGGATCGGGCAAACCCGTGCAACGTTGCGCGTTCGCTGCGCGCCACCGGAAAGCCCGGATTCCACAGCAGCGATCCATATCCGAATACCCACATCGTCATTGCACTGGTCCTTGCCTGTTTCGGCCTATAAACATCAAATCCGAGGCAGGAAAAAGGGCCAAAGCTCATGCGCCGTCTATTACGAGTGTTCATCTTTATAGCCGCTCTGTGGAGCATCTATTGGTTCATCGCCGGATTTGGGCTGCGCAATGCCATCACCGGCTGGTTCGACCAACAGCAGGAGCTGGGCTGGCAAGCGGAGTTCTCGGAGGTTGAGACAGCGGGCTACCCGACCCATCACATGACACGGCTGAACAATCCCGCCCTAGCGGATCCGGTAACGGGTACCGCATGGAGCGCGGACTGGATTGAGTTCGAAAGCCCTGCGATCTGGCCCGGACGTCAGATCCTGCGCTTTGCCGATACACCGCAGCGCCTGTCATATTTCGATCAGACCGCAACGATCGAAGCAGATGCGTTGCAAGCGCAATTGCAGTTGCGGCCGGGCGTAGCGTTGGTTCTGGAAAAAATGGCACTGACCGCAGGCCCATGGTCCATTACCGAGAACGCGCAGGCTTTGGCCGCGGGTGGAACCCTGGAACTGCTGATGGAGCAAACCGCCACACCCGAAGCCTATAACATGGCTGTGCGCGTGGATGGATTTGCCCCTGGCGATGAGCTGCGTGATCTGATGAAGTCCGCCGCCTCGCTGCCGCAAGCTTTTGACACACTTGAACTGGACATGGTCGCGACCTTCAGCAAACCCTGGGACCGGTCCGCGCTGGAACAGGGTCGACCTCAGCCGGTCAGGATCGACCTTAAGCTCGCCGAGGCCAAGTGGGGTGGGCTCAGGTTATTCGCCACCGGCGCATTGGATGTGGATGAGCAAGGAATTCCAACAGGAGAGATAGCGGTCAAGGCAGAAAACTGGCGGGACATGATCGCCATGGCAAATGCGGCGGGTGCCCTACCCGATCAGGCCGTAGATCCGGTTACGCGCGCGCTCAACTTTATGGCTGGGTTGGGGGGGAACCCTAAAGCACTGGACTTGCAGCTGAATTTCCGCGACGGATTTGTAGCACTTGGACCATTGCCCTTGGGGCCTACCCCTCGCCTGATCTTGCGCTAGCGGCAGTAAGTGCCACTGCGATAGCGGGCTGTGTCCAGATGGAAATGATCCTTGTGATAACGGTCTGAATTCGGCCCCAGAACGGTGCCAAACGGGCCGCACGCGCCGCGCCAGATCTTCTTGAGTTGCTTTTGCGAGGGGTTCTTGCGCCAGCCTTTCAGTACTGTCACCACCTCGCCATCGGCCATCGTGAACCCCGAGATGTCAATTGCCCGACCCTTGCCATGCTCGGAAATCCGAGCACCCTTGCGGTTGTTGCGGGTTCGGCACGCGTAATGGGCAGCCACTTGTAGCTCAACCACAGGGCCACGGCGCTTAAAAGTGGGTTTGACTGTTTTATCAACCCATTTGTTCAGTGCGATCGCGGTGCCACAGTCCATGGTCGAAGGACGGCTGAGCGCCACACCCGAGACAGAAGTGATCTGCACTGCGTCTTTGACGCCACAAGCTGAATTCTTGCTTCCGACCCGACCCACTGGCTTGCCCTGAATGGCAATATCACCGCAGACCGAGCTTTTGCGCAGCTTGCGCTTCTTGAACAGCACCTCTTGTTCCAGCCATTCGGGGCGCATCAAGGGTCTAAGCGGCACCTCCGACGGACGCACCACCGCAGCTGTAACCTGTGGCGAAACCGGGCGTGATACAGGTCGCAATGTTGGTTGAGTACCGTCGGTTTTCGCGACCTGCCCCAACGCCGGACGCGTCAAAGGCACCAAGGACCGATCCAGAGGCGCAGCCTGCGATGTCATGGCCGTTAAGGCCAGGACTCCGATCAGAACGTGCCCCCAGCTTAGCTTCATGTACTTGACTTCCCGCGCCCAAAATCCGGAGCATCCGTATCCTGCCCCGCATCGATAATGCCGCGACGAATAGCACGCGTCCGGGTAAAGTAGTCAAACAAATGTTCTCCGTCACCGGTTCGGATGGCGCGTTGCAGGGCAAACAGCTCTTCGGTGAAGCGGCCCAGAATTTCCAGCGTGGCATCCTTGTTGGACAGGAAAACATCCCGCCACATGGTCGGGTCGGATGCTGCGATGCGGGTGAAGTCCCGGAAACCGGCGGCCGAATATTTTATGACCTCACTGTCGGTTACGCGTCGCAGATCGTCTGCCACGCCAACCATTGTATAGGCAATCAGGTGCGGCGCATGAGAGGTCACGGCCAACACCAGATCATGGTGATCTGCATCCATCTCATCGACGTTTGACCCCATGCCTTCCCACAACGCACGTAGGCGGGCAATCGCCTCGGGGTCCGAGTTCTCGACCGGGACCAACAGGCACCAGCGGTTGTCAAACAGTTCTGCAAAACCAGATTCCGGGCCGGAATGTTCGGTACCTGCCAACGGGTGTGCCGGGATAAAATGCACGGTTTCGGGGATGTGCGGCTGCACAGCGTCGATCACGTTGCGCTTGACCGAACCGACATCCGACACCGTCGCGCCGGATTTCAAAACGGGTGCAATCTCTTCTGCGACAGCCCCCATCGCCCCGACCGGGACACAGAGGACAACCAGATCGGCGCCCTCAACGGCTTCTTGCGCGGTATCGCAAACGCGGTCGCACAGCCCTATTCTGCGCGCGGTGTCCCGAGTGGCCTCGGACCGGGCATAACCCGTGACTTCCCCGGCCAGCCCTGCCCGTTTGATCGCCCAGAACATGGACGAAGCAATCAGGCCCAGCCCGATAAGCGCAACACGGTCGTATATCTGGCTCATGCTGCGCCCTTCTTAAATGCAGTAATCGCCGCAACGACACGGCGGCAGGCTTCTTCGTCGCCCACGGTAATCCGCAGGGCGTTTGGCAGGTTGTAGCCTGCAACACGACGGACAATCAAACCCTGCGATTTGAGGTAGTCGTCGCAGGCTTCGGCCTCGGCCCTGTCTGCGAAACGTGCGAGGATGAAGTTGGTACAGGACGGGTCCGAGGGCACATCGACCTTGTCCAGCTCATCCGCCAGAAACACACGCAGACGCGCGTTTTCAGATTGGCAAAAGGACAGAAACTCGACATCGTTCACCGCAGCCTCAGCCGCAGCCAAGGCAGTCAGTGAAAGGTTGAACGGTTGGCGTACCCGGTTCAGCACGTCGATGATCGATTGATGCGCATAGCCCCAGCCAACCCGCATTCCACCCAGCCCGTACACTTTTGAAAAGGTACGGGTCATGATGACATTCTCATGGGCATCGACCAGCGACGCACCGCCGTCGAACCCGTCCACAAACTCGGCATAGGCCCCGTCCAGAACTATCAAGCAGGTGTCAGGCAGACCCTGTGCAAGCCGTTCCAGTTCGTCATTCGAGATCATGGTTGAGGTCGGGTTGCCCGGGTTGGTGACAAACACGATCCGCGTTTGCCCCGTCACTGCAGACAGAATGGCATCCACATCCACCTTGCGGTCACGCTCGGCTACCATGACCGGCGTCGCACCCGCCATGCGGGCGATGATTGGGTACATCGAGAACCCGTGCTCGGTGTAAATCACCTCATCCCCCGGGCCCGCATAAGCCTGAGCGATGAATTGCAGCACCTCGTCACTGCCGACACCGCAGATGATCCGCGCCGGGTCCAGCCCGTGGCGCGCGCCGATTGCTGCGCGCAGGCTTGCGTGGTCAGTGCTGGGATAACGATGCAAAGTTGCCGCGCTGTCGCGTACCGCCTCAATCGCCTTGGGGCTTGGCCCAAACGGGTTTTCGTTCGAGCTCAGCTTGATCACGTGTTCCACCCCGGCCACATGCGACTGGCCGCCCTGATAGAGCGCGATGTCCATAATGCCGGGTTGAGGGGTGATCTTGGTCATTGAGAGGCTCCGTTGAATGGGCCTCTCATACCTGTCTCAACGGGTTGAGAAAAGCGGCAAATCCATCATGCGGCTTTGAAGCGCGCGGTTGCCGGGTCGGCGTTGTAAAAGGGCGCGAACTCTTCGGTTCGGCGGGACAAGTCATTGACGCTGTCGATAATGAACTGAACCGTTTCCTCGTCCATCAGATACGAGAAATTCAAGCGCACCCAACCGGGCTTCTTCATCTCTTCTCCGGCCGACAAATCCGCATGCAACTCCTCGGACATGGCGCGATCTATCCCCAACAAACGATGCGCATATGGTCCCGCGCAGGCACAGCCACCGCGCGCCTGAATACCATAGATGTCGCTGAGCATCCGGGTGAACAGCTGCTGATGCACCGGTTGTCCAGCATTGTCGCGAACAAGAAACGAGAAGATTGGCAAGCGATGCGGGTTATCGACCCCAAGCAAAGTCAGGTGCGGGTTGTCCTGCCAACCTTCCAGAGCCATCTGGTTGAATTGCGCTTCGCGCCCGGCAATTTCCTCTGTTCCGACGACATCCTTCACGATGAACGCCAGTGCCGCGCGTATGTCTCCGATCACGTTGGGCGTTCCGGCCTCTTCGCGAGTTGACAGATCGGCGCTGTAATCGTGGCGCCATGGCGATACAAAACTGACCGTGCCACCGCCGGGCCAGCTGGGGCAATTTCTTTGAACGGCCGATTGATTCACGATCAAAATGCCTGACGCGCCCGGACCACCGGGGAACTTATGCGGAGAAACCACGATGGCGTCTTTGCGCGCATCCGCCGGACCCATATCCATCGGCAGATACGGCCCGCCGCCGGCATAGTCCCACACGGCCAAAGCCCCATGCGCCTTGAGCAATCGCGTCACCGGATCTGGGTCAGTAATAATGCCCGTCACATTAGATGCGGCAGAAAACGACCCGATCAACAGGTCAGCGTCCGCATGTGATTGCAACGCATTTTGCAATGCGTTCAGATCAACACCCCCACCCCGTGCCTCGGGGATTTCGATCACCTGCGCCTTGCTCTCGCGCCAGGGCAAGATGTTTGAATGATGCTCGTATGGCCCGATCAAAACAACCGGCTGGTCAGCCTCTTCCACTCCCAT
Organism: Ruegeria sp. HKCCD7296; assembly: GCF_013110775.1. Taxonomy (NCBI): domain Bacteria; kingdom Pseudomonadati; phylum Pseudomonadota; class Alphaproteobacteria; order Rhodobacterales; family Roseobacteraceae; genus Ruegeria; species Ruegeria sp. HKCCD7296. The sequence continues at coordinate 12,423 of NZ_WVRF01000022.1, read as the reverse complement.
CAAACTGACCAACCGGTTGAGCCCCGCCGTGGCACCGGACCCGGTAAAGATCACCGTGTCTTCTCCCCTCGCGCCAACAAGGCGGGCTATCTCATCGCGTGCTTCGCGACGCAGACGTGTCATGTAGGAACCGCAGTAGGAGGCCTCGGTATGGCTGTTCGCGTAGAACGGCAACACATGCTGCGCGACATAGTCTTCGACCTGCCGCAATGCACGGCCCGAAGCGACGTAATCCGCATAGACAAGCGGTACGTCCCCAAGCAGTCCCGGGATCAGAACATTTTCTCCGATAAGTCCGTCGCGCAGGTTGGAATTGTGAGTGGTCGAACAAAGATCCGCACGAAATTTGGACAGGGTCATGGCATGGGCTCCTAACTGCCCAACCAATGTGATTTATTCGCACCGGGGAAACTTCACCTATCTTTGCGTAGATTTCGAATATTTTGTGTCATATGATCAAGTATGACTTCAAAATTAGATCAAATTGACACGCGCATTCTGAAAGAACTGCAAAAGGACGCCACCCTATCCCAACGGGAATTGGCAGATCGCGTTGGTCTTTCTCAAAATGCCTGCTGGCGGCGATTGAAGGCCCTCAACGAAGATGGCGTCCTGATTGGATCCACCGCTCGTATCGCGCGCGAGAAACTAGGGCTGAGCTTAGTGGTCTTTGTCATGCTGCGCACGCGGCATCATTCGGCCGAATGGCTTCAGGCGTTTCGCAGCCATGTTCTGACCATCCCAGAAGTCGTGGATTTTCATCGCATCGGCGGCGATTACGATTACCAACTGAAAGTCGTCACCGAAGATATGGCGTCTTACGACAAGGTCTACCAACGCCTGATCGAAAAGGTCGAACTGGACAGTGTGACCTCGTATTTCGCGATGGAAGCGATCGCCGAAGGGCGACCGCTGCCGATTTAGACCTCAGGCCAGCCCGAGCATCGTTTTCATTCCACCGATGAAGGTGGCATCGTCCAGTGCCTTGCGGTTGTCGAGGTATTCGACCGCATCCTCGCCCGCGCGATACCGCAATGTGTCAGTCCCCTCGGTCACTGCATCCCAGATCACGTCGGCCACAACGCTGGGCGGTGAGGTGCGCGATGCCATCTCTTCTGAACCCCAGGCGCCGAACAAGGCCTGGACCACCGGCTGGTATTCCGTCATGGATTCATCATTGACGAAGTCGAACGAGCGGCCGCCGAAATCTGTGGCGATCAGCCCGGGCTCGACAATCTTGACCTTGATGCCAGCCGCAGCGAGTTCGTAATGCAGCGACTCTGACAGACCTTCGACTGCGAACTTCGTGCCGTGATACAGCGCCCCAAGCGGGAAGGTGATCTGTCCACCGATGGATGAGATGTTGACGATGCAGCCAGAGCCGTTCGCCCGCATATGCGGCAATACCGCTTTGGTTACGGCCAGCAGACCGATGACGTTGGTGTCAAATTGCCGACGAATGCGGTCCATCGGGAACGCCTCCAACGGCCCGTAGGCCCCATACCCTGCATTGTTCAGCAGAACATCGATCTGGCCGAACCGCGCGATCCCGTTTGCAACGGCCGTTGTGATCGAGGCTTCGTCGGTTACGTCCAGACGGGTGACCAGAACGTTTTCCAACTGCGATAGCTCGGTTTCCTTTTCCGGGCTGCGCATGGTGGCGATGACGTTCCAACCTTGTTTCTGAAACAGTTCTGCCGTGACTTTGCCGATACCAGACGACGCGCCGGTGATGAGGATGGTCTGTGCCATGGTCTTTCTCCGCAATGATAAGCCTGAGAGACAAATAACTTTGCGCACCGCGAAATACCTGCCGGATCCTCCTCAACTTCTGCCTGATTCTCCAAAGCTTCGGATTTTCAATGGTGCGAACACGCCCCACAAACTATGCTGGGCATAACCAAAAGGCGCTACAGCATGACGTTTGATCTGATCACCGATATTTGCAAAGCCGTACACGAACAGTCAGAAAGTGAACCGTTCTACACGACCAAACTGGATGGGTTCGGCCTGTTACATGACATCAGAACCAAACCCATTGAGGCGCAGGTTTATGAACCCATCGTCTGCCTAGTTCTACAAGGTAAGAAGGAAACACACATCGGAGATCGGCTTGTCCAATTCGGAGCAGGCGACTCTTTGATCGTCAGTCATTCCATCCCGGTATTGGCCGCTGTTACCGAAGCGAGCCGGCAGAAACCGTATGTCGGGCTTGTCTTCTCACTCAACTTGTCCATCCTTCGTGGATTGTATGATGAAGTCGGCTCTGCACCGGCAGCGCCCGAAATGGCACAAAGCCTTGCTGCGTCCAAAGCCACACCTGATCTAATCGATGCCATGACCCGCCTGTTTCGCGCCAGTCAGAACGCGATGGACACGCAGATTTTAGCCCCGTTGATCAGCCGCGAAGTTCATTACAGACTGCTACAAGCGGATCACGGTGGAATGCTGCGGCAAATGCTATGGCGCGACAGCCCCGCCAGTCGAATCGCGCGGGTGATTGACGTTATCCGCTCAGGTTTTCGAACCTCACTACCGGTGTCTGACCTTGCGCAAACCGCTGGGATGAGCGTTTCAGCCTTTCACGCGCATTTTAAATCGGTGACGGCCAAATCTCCGCTGCAATATCAAAAAGACCTCAAGTTGCTCGAAGCACGGCGGATTTTATCACACGGCGCGGTAAGCGTATCGCAAGCGGCGTTTGACGTGGGATATGAAAGCCCCACTCAATTCAGCCGGGAGTATTCCCGCAAGTTTGGTGTTTCCCCAAGGCAAGACATTGGAACGCAAAACGCAGCATAAAAAAGGCCGCGCAAATTGCGCGGCCTTGGAAATCTGTATGTCGGCGAAGATTAGTTCTTCGCGTAGAATTCGACGACCAGGTTCGGCTCCATGACAACCGGGTAAGGCACATCGCCCAGACCAGGCGCGCGCACGAAAGTGGCGGTCATTTTCGAGTGATCCGCGTCGATGTAATCCGGAACATCACGCTCTGCCAGTGCGGCCGCTTCCAGAACAACGGCCAGTTGCTTGGATTTGTCACGCACTTCGATCACGTCACCTTCTTTGACACGGTAGGACGGGATGTTGACCCGCTTGCCGTTTACTTTGACGTGACCGTGGTTGACGAACTGACGAGCAGCAAAGACGGTCGCAACAAACTTGGCACGATAAACGACAGCGTCCAGGCGGCGCTCCAGCAGACCGATCAGGTTTTCACCGGTGTCGCCGTTCACACGTACGGCTTCGGCATAGATGCGGCGGAACTGCTTCTCGGTCAGGTCGCCATAGTAGCCTTTGAGCTTTTGCTTGGCGCGCAGCTGCAGACCGAAGTCCGACAGTTTGCCCTTGCGGCGCTGTCCGTGCTGGCCGGGGCCGTATTCGCGACGGTTGACCGGGGATTTCGGACGACCCCAGATGTTTTCGCCCATCCGGCGGTCAATTTTGTACTTGGCAGACGTGCGTTTGGTCACGGCTGATCTCCTTCGTTCAGGTCGAGGCCCAAAGGGCCACTATGAAGGGCGTTGTCCTCTTGAGGTTTCCCCATGACAGGCTTCCCCTTGCGGGGGCCACCAACACCAATGAAGCCGCGCTTATATCCGCAGGATTGGCAGAGTCAATAAGCGAATTGAATCACGAAAAGGAGCGGCACTAAAACACGCCGACGCGGACCCGTCAGGAAAAGACGACAGGAAGTTGGTTCGCGCTTGGGATCAGCTGTGCCGCGACAGGGCCTGACGGGGAAAGCTTACAACCGTAGTGTCAGGCTCGGGCTGCACAAAGGCCGAGGCGACGAACTCGCTCACTTCGCTCACCCAAAAGGCCTGGTCCCGTGGGGGGCATCCATTCGTGAAGACAAATGTCGGATCAATATCACCCTCCTGAACGACCAGATCCGCACTGAACCTTTGCGCGCCATTGGTCAACACGACAGTGCCACACATGTCCCCAGTGATATCCCGAATGACTGCAAAGCGATCCTTCGTCGAAGAAGCGGTTCTTCCGACACTTCCAGATCGTTCAACAATCTGCTCGATACTCTCGCTCAGAAAAACGGCCTGACCACGCCAGGACCATGCTGCCCCGACGACCAAAAAAGCCAAAGGCGGTGCCTCAAGCTCATCAAGCTCTGTCTGGTTCCAAGAAATGGCTATTTGACCGTTTGCTCCGGCTCTCATCTGCCCACTCGCACTTTTTACCGCCCCAACATTTAGATAAACGCTTATCAGCACAGATTTCGGCGGAAAAGAGACGGAATTGCAGCATTCACGCGATTGTTGCAGATGTGAATCACAACTCAGTGAAGCAAACCCGAAGTTTTGCAACACCAACAAGAGGTTCAATGAAGATGCACCCTTGTGCTGTGTTTTATGAAAAACGCCCCGTAAATATCATATTGAAACCAACTGTACCGTCAGCGAACTCAGCGCAGTGCACTGTAAGTGTCGCGACAAAGTTCAAAGTGAACTGCAAGACCGGTTGCGATTAACCCTGGGTCCGAACCCTAGGCCTTGCCGCATGGCAATCTGGCATTAAACGAAGCCTTAGGAATCCTTTCCGAGCAGCAGACCATTGAAAGACGGGTTTACCCTGAACCGCCAGCAGAACACCGCCTGGTGAATCGGTTCTTTTGATCCACAAAAAAGAGCTAAGACAGGGCCCAAGCGGACCCCGCCTGATACGCTTTGGATCACTTCAAGGGCAGGCAGATCTCGGTCAGCAAATCATCCGGCGCTGTTTCGCGAGGGTCATTGAGGTAGATCTCGTAACACGGCTCGTCTGCAGGTTCTTCACCTGAGTCTGGAAGCCAGTTGCCAAACAGGCTGTGATAGGCAGCCGCAATTCCGGAGTATGGCCCCTTGTAAGTCAACACAGCCGTTTTGCCACCGGCGATCGACATCTCCTCCATCCCTTCAGGGGTTGTTGCACCCCGGAATTCAGCCCCGGCGTAACTACGCAATTGATCCTCGGGAACATCATCGGGACTATCGAAGTATAACGCCAGAACTGGCCCAACCTGCGGCCAAAGCTGGCGAGACTCGCACAAAGCTCCGAAAGCTTCAAAGCTTTTGCCGATCTCTGAATAAGCCCCTTTGTGCGGCAAGGCGACGACACGACGGGCAGGTTCTGTTCGGGTTGTGACAGGATGCATCGGATATCCTCCGGTTTTAAAATCAGGTTGCGCGGGGTGAAATTGACCCGCTTTACGAAAGGCGGCAGGGCTGCCGCCATAGGCATCAGAAAATGCCCGCGCAAAAGAACTTGGATTGGGATATCCCACAGACGCTGCAATATCCGTGATCGGCCGATCCGTGCACACAAGCCAAGTGGCCGCTCGGTGCAGACGAACGCGACGCACCGCCTGCGCACAGGTTTCACCGGTCAGAGCGCGAAACACCCGGTGCCAGTGAAACCTGGACATCGCTGCCACGTCGGCCAGCGCATCCAGCGACAAGTCCCCGGCAGGGTTGTCATGGATATAAGCCAAAACGCGCAGCACGCGATCTTCATAGCTAGTGGCCATCGTCATCCTTCCTTCTTCTTGCCTAACCGTGGTCGCATAGTGCGAAGCCACAAATCTTGCTGAGTTGCATCCCGAGCAACGTCAGGCCATATAGCAGGGAACTTCCGCGTTGAGAGGCGTCATGACCCAGTATCTGGATTTCGAAAAACCGCTGGCCGAGATTGAAGGCAAAGCTGAAGAGCTGCGTGCGCTGGCCCGCACCAACGAAGAAATGGATGTGTCCGAAGAAGCCGCCGCGCTGGATGCAAAAGCCGCAAAGCTGCTGGAAGAGCTGTACGCCGATTTGACCCCCTGGCGGAAATGTCAGGTGGCGCGTCACCCGGAACGCCCGCACTGCAATGATTACGTGGACGCTCTGTTCACCGAGTTTACGCCGCTGGCAGGTGATCGCAACTTTGCTGACGATCTGGCCGTGATCGGTGGCCTTGCGCGATTCAACGATCAGCCGGTTATGGTGATTGGGCACGAAAAAGGTTCTGACACCAAATCGCGAATTGAGCGCAATTTCGGCATGGCCCGCCCCGAAGGTTATCGTAAGGCCGTTCGCCTTATGGAGATGGCCGGGCGTTTCGGCCTGCCGGTTATTACACTGATCGATACAGCCGGGGCCTATCCCGGCAAAGGAGCCGAAGAACGCGGCCAATCAGAAGCCATCGCGCGTTCAACCGAGATGTGCCTGAAAATCGGCGTGCCTTTGGTCTCGGTTATTATAGGTGAAGGTGGGTCCGGCGGCGCTGTGGCGTTTGCCACGGCAAACCGCGTCGCAATGCTGGAACACTCGGTCTATTCGGTGATCTCGCCCGAAGGCTGCGCGTCGATATTGTGGAAAGACGCAGAAAAGATGCGTGAGGCCGCCGAAGCGCTGCGCTTGACTGCCCAGGACCTCTATAAGCTGGGCGTTTGCGACCGTATTATCACCGAGCCCAAAGGCGGCGCGCATCGCGACCGCCCAGCAGCCGTGGAAGCCGTACGCTCGGCCATCACCGCCATGCTGCAAGAGCTGGACGGCAAAGATGCAGCGGCCCTGATTCAGGGCCGCCGTCAGAAATTCCTGGATATCGGTTCAAAAGGGCTGGCGGCGTAACCGTCAGCCGCCCAAGCGGCGCAGCAAACCAATCGAAGGTTCACCCGTGACAGGCAAGCCATTTGCGCTTTGATAATCGCTGATGGCGGATCTGGTGTTCTTGCCGATCACCCCATCTGCGCCTTTGGTGTCATACCCGGCGGATGTCAGACGGCGTTGCAACTCTTTACGGTCCTCCAACGTCAGACCATTTGCGTCCGGTCCGAACGAGGCCTGAAACGGCGCACCACCTGCGATCCTGTCTGCCAGATGGCCCACACCAATCGCGTAGCTATCTGAATTGTTATATCGCTTGATGACCTGAAAGTTACGGAACACGGCAATGCGCGGCCCCGGTGTCTGCGGTTGCAACACGGCGACGGGTGTACCCGAAACCGTTCCGACCTCTCCTCCCCAGGGTTGGCCCCGAACCCAACCGGCGCGCGCGAGATACGACGCCGTAGAGGCCAGCGAATCCGTCGGATCCTCGGACCAGATATCGCGCCGTCCATCCCCTGTGAAATCGACCGCATAAGCAAGGTACGAGGTCGGGATGAACTGCGTATGCCCCATCGCCCCAGCCCAGCTGCCGGTCATGTTGGCGGGTGTTGTGTCGCCCTCTTGCAGAATGCGTAATGCGGCCACCAATTGCTTTTCAAAAAACGCGCCGCGCCGTCCGTCATAGGCCAGCGTTGATGTCGCCGAAACGACAGGTACATCACCACGGCGCGCGCCATAGCGGCTTTCCAGCCCCCAGATGGCCACGACGATTTCCTTGTCCACGCCATACTGCGCTTCGATCTGCGACAGGGTGCCGTTATACTGTCGAAGCATCTTTTGACCGGTTTCAATCCGCTCGTCCGAGGCGGCGATGGCCAGATAATCCTCGAGCGAGCGCTTGAACTCGACCTGATTGCGGTCGCGTTCGATCACGTCGGGCAAATACCCTGCCCCGCGAAACGCTTGATCGAGTGTAGTCTGGGAAATTCCCTGCGATGTGGCGCGGGTCTTAAACCCGGCAACCCAGGCATCCCAACCCGCGTTCGGAACTGCCCGCATCCGGGATGCAGGGGCTCGAGTCGGAGCACTGCCGCCCGTGCAGGCAGCCAATAATGTTGATCCAAGACAAATAGAAAAGGCGCGGCGCGAAATCATGATGGGGTCTGCTCTTGTTTGTGATTTGACTCAAGCGTACCCCAGCAGAACCTCTCAGGCCAGTAGAGTGGCGCAAAGGAAGAGCATCAATGCAATGTCGGCGGGAAGCCGCTCAGCTCACCAGCAAACGCAGCCCCTGCGTCACATCCGAGCGAACCGCCAGCCGCAAACCGGGCTCGTCCCCGGCCTTTAGCGCAGCAATGATCAGCTTGTGATAATGCGGGGGCTCGGTGCGCCGCAGACGCCCATACAACGCCCGCATTGTTGGCCCCAACTGCAGCCAGACGGTTTCGGCAATGGCAAGCATCGCAGGCGCTTGCGCGCGCAGATACAAAGTGCGGTGAAACTCCAGATTTGACCGAATATAGCCAACCGCGTCTCGCTTTGTCACCATCTCGGCAACGGTCATGTTGATGCTCTGCAACCGATCGATCAGCGCGATATGCGCGCGCGGCAAAGCCCGGCTTGCCAGCTCGACCTCTAACAATGCCCGCAACGCTGCCAACTCCTCGATCCGGTCATTTGTCAGCTCCGGCGTCGATACACGGCCCGATGTAGAAAGGAAAAGCGCCCCTTCAGCAGCCAGACGGCGCACCGCCTCACGTGCAGGGGTCATTGAAACACCGAATTCCTTGCCGATGCCGCGCAGGGTCAGTGCCTGACCCGGCGCCATCTCTCCATGCATGATTCGAGATCGCAGGACCCGATACACCCGGTCATGCGTGGCAGTTTGGGTCTCGGAGGTGCGCGCGTTCATCATGCGCTTATGTGATCACAAAATCACGCGAGGTCAACTCGGCTTATCATCAAATCTAAAGCGATGCAGCTCCGCCCCGTTGTCGCGCAACCAGCGGCGAGGGTGTTGATAGGGACCAAAGATCTTCTCGACCTGCGCCCAGAACGCAGGCGAATGGTTCATTTCGGCAAGATGCGCCACCTCATGAGCCGCCACATAGTGCAATACCTCAGGTGGCGCCAGGATCAGTCGCCACGAGAACATCAGCCCACCATGCGAGCTGCACGAACCCCAACGAGACCGCGTATCTCGCAGACTCAGCGTCGAATAAGGCCGTCCCAGCATAGCCGCATAGTCGTCGCACGCCCCGGTTAGCCGGTCCCGCGCCAATTCCTTAAGAAATCGCGCCAACCGCCGCGCCTCTGCGCCCTCTGGAACCGCGACCTCGTTTGCTTGCAGCAAAACCCGCCGGCCAACAGCAGGCACGATTCGCCGATCAACGCCTTCAATTGGAATCGTTTGCCCAAACTGAACCTTGGCCATATCCGGCCGGTCCTCAAGATGCTGCCGAATCCATTCTTCTTTCGTGCGCGCAAAGTTCAGGGCCTCGGTCTCTGGCACGCCAATTGGGTACGTCAACGTAACCCGCCCATCCAACTGAGAAATTCGCAAACTGATACGCCGTGCCCGGGCTGATTTGCGCAGCCTCAGCGGCACCGGCGGCGTCCCTGGCAATGCGTGCTCTCCCATATCGCGACCTCTCTTGCGCAAAGACTTTGACAGTGCCCTCTGCCTGTGGCAGGTGAGCTGAATCATTTAGACGACTCACCTGATATCAAGGGGATTTGACATGCCCAAGGAAGAATGGGGCGTAAAGCGCGTTTGCCCGACAACCGGTAAGCGGTTCTACGACCTGAACAAGGACCCGATCATCAGCCCCTACACCGGCGAGATCGTGGAGCTTGAAACATCCAAAAGCCGCATGATCGCGGCGGATGCGGAAGATGCAGCTTCGGTCAAGGCGCGTGAAAAGGCGTCAGAAGAGGATCTGGTTCTGGACGATGACGATAATGTTGACGTCGAATTGGATGACGATCTGCTGGACGACGATGACGACAACAATGATGACGTTTCTTTGGACGACATTACCGACATGTCCTCGGAAGACGACAACTGATCAAGCAGAAGGCGGCCCCAAGGGTCGCCTTTTTCATTTGACCTGAAGGCGGGGCGGAAATTCACGCTCAAATCCAATTTTGGACTTGCACTTGCCGTCACTGTCTCCTAAACGTCCGCTCACCGCATCGACGGTACCATGATGGGGCCTTAGCTCAGTTGGGAGAGCGCTTGCATGGCATGCAAGAGGTCAGGGGTTCGACTCCCCTAGGCTCCACCAAAATCTCAATAAAATTCATATGGTTACGAGCCGTCTCGGCTTGTCCTGTGAGGGGTGCGCCCCTCGGGGGTGCGATCGGGGTGCGGTATCGTCCGCAATATGGGCAATATGGGCTAGTTTGACCGACGACTCACCCACCCACTGTCAAACTTCCGTTGACAGGGGTGAGAACAATAGTAGAACAAATTCATGCGCAAATGGCCCCGAACGATTCCGTATGATCTTAAATGTCGGCTGGAACAGTTACGTGAGTATCGCAGCGCACCAAGCATCCAAACCCAATGGGGTGAAATGCTGGAATGGCTGGAAAAGCATGGGGTAGAACCACCAGATCATGCATTGCCCACCGAACCAGAATTAAAAGGACCGGTCGGTCACCGTTAGGCTGCTGACGAGGATAGTGGTGAAGGCAGTCTGAAATACTGCAGGTCGGGACGCAAATTTTTTGTCATCACTAACGAACAAAAAAAGGCCACCCAAAACTTGAGCAGCCTTTAGAAAATTCGAATGATCAGTTTGTCAGAGAAGCGTTGCATGCACGCGCCGCTTCTATCGCCTTTTTTGTGCCAGCAAGACTAATTTCGAAGGCAAAGTTGGACTCCGGCATCACAATCATCGTTTCGCGTTCCATCACGTCTGTGACGAAGTCAGGATTGTTAGCAAGGAGATAACCGCCTTTGTACCCGTCTGCCAAATTGGGCGGCGCTGCTGTTGTATCGCCATAGTACAATTTATTGTCCATGAGCAGCTCTACCTTGTCATCCTTAAACTCGATGTCAGCCTTGGTGAAAACACCCATGTAGCCGAAATCCTTGTCTGGCGTTAGACCCATTTGCACAACGTTGGTATTCTCATCCACCCTTTCAATCAGGCAAGTATTTCGGCTCTTGTCCACAAAGATGTTCCAGCCAGATTCCTCGCCATAGTTTTCAAATTCCGCATTGTCTTTCGGCAGAATGTTCTTGTCTTTGGCATGTCCGATTGTTGCTCCACATGCAAGAACAGCAGCCACAACAAAAGTCTTGGTCAGCGATTTCATAGAATCTCTCCCATAATATTATTGCAGAATAAGAATGTGACGATAGGCGCTGAACGCGAGTTTCGCAAGCAAACCTTCAACCCTAAATAACTGTGCCGTGGCTCTTCATTTGATTCAATAAGCGCGACGTTCAGCACCGAACGACTCATTACCGACCGAACCAGAATTGAAAGGTCCGGTCGGCCACTGGTGACGGAAAACTCGTTACCCCCTCATCCCCAAAAAAACCCGCATTGTTCGGAGGGAAACCAATTGAACAAAGCGGGCGTTAGTTTCGGGGTACCTAGATTACGCCTAGGATCGCGGTTTGGATCAAAGTTCCCCGCGTCACCTTAATCTGGGATGATAGGCAACGCGGGGATTTAGTCTGACCATGGGACTGCCCAGACTAAATGGGGCATGAGTGTTACGGGTCGTTTCGCTGGTTGGATCAATAGCCGGTACCCCGCCTCAGTTCAGCGGGTGTTTTTTCTCTGGGCGAACCGAACATCAAAGCCAGTATCCATGACTTGGTTGAGTACCTTGGATGTTGATGTACCACGGTACGAACCTCAATTCGGATTAAAACTTCCGAGATTAGCTAAGCAATTGATCTGTATATTATTAATTTGGCGGAAATTAAAAAACTATTGGCCGTGATTCGAAAGCAATTCGACCCCAAAACACCCTATTTGAACAACATACATCATCCGCTTCGTGGAAGGGTTTTGGGAACAATGGAACTAGTTTTCTTGGCCGTTGTATTTGGCGGACTTTTGATTAAGGTCACTGGCTGAAGCCGCTCTATAGGTCGCTCCATAGGCCGTGCGGTAGGTCGCTCTCGTCGGAGAAGAACCTCCCTAAAGCCGGTAGTTCGACCTAACAATCGGCGATCAACGCTGAAGCCAGTTGTTCGACCCAACAATAGACGCCGCATCCACAAGCCAGCATACCCAATACCAGCAATGCCAAAGAGCATGATGCTGCAAGGGCGTGCTTATGTGATAGATGGAGACACTATCCGAATAAATGGAACAAAAATTCGTTTGGCTGGAATCGATGCTCCGGAATTGGACATGCCTTACGGCCAAAAGTCCAAATGGGCGATGGTCGAAATTTGTAAGGGGCAGACCATTACCGCAGAACTTGATGGTGAAAGGTCTTACGACCGACTTGTGGGAACATGCTATTTACCAGACGGTCGAGACATTGGTGCAGAGTTAATTAAACAAGGACTGGCTTTAGATTTGCCGGAGTTTTCTCGTGGTAAGTATCGCCATCTAGAGCCACCGGGAGTGCGTCGAAGGCTCGTTAACGGGCAGTTTGGGCATGCTTCTATCCGCATTCGACAGAGGACGACAATAAAGGTGAGCCGGAGCTGAGACTATTAGGCTCTGGACCTATTAACAGGTCGGAGCGTAAACGGCTGCTTTGATCCAGAGCAGACACTGGTAGAAAACACGGCTATGACCGGGTTGCGGACAAAGCAGACGGTTTGAGTGAAAGTACGCTCCAATTGTCCAGATCGCGA
>NZ_WVRF01000021.1:0-58463 GCF_013110775.1 Ruegeria sp. HKCCD7296 | reverse complement strand
CTTAAGCCTGAAAAAGTAGCTTTCCAAAGGATAATCTACAAACGGACCTGGTGTCACTTTCTAACAGCTTTTTTGACGGGTTTTGTGTTAAGGGCTTGGTTCGCAAAGTGGTCGCAAATGCATGCATCAGCGAATGATCAGATTGTTGCCTTCAATGTTCAAATCTATGAAGCAGGCTCGCTGCCAGATTGATCGCTAAGCTCGTATCATACAAAAGACTGGTTTTTTTTAGGGCGTCGTTGTGCTCAAGGTCAAAATTGGTCGCTACATGGTGTATGGTCGCGGTAAGTACACTGCAAATGCAGGCGAGGCAGTTTCTTCACTGGGGGTACCATTCGGGGTATCGAGTAGTATTTGCTAATATTTTGTAATTTAAAAATATACACTTACTTTAACTTATGTATTCCGCCCCCGGCACCATCTCAATGCTTTAACTCATTAACTTTAATTCAAAAAAAACCACTATTTACTTCATTCATCCACCCTAATGACCACCATTTATGTGTAGATAGTTTTGCGACAACGGAGCGATGCAACCCGAACTGCTTTGGGATGCATCTAAAAATTGGAGCCGCACCGTATCTTTTGGCCTCCTTGCGCAATTCGAAGTTCCAGTAGAGCGTTCACACTGTTTCGCGGCGTCTATTCTGTTCGCCAATACAAACGCCTTCGACAGCATAACATCAATAAATGCGAAACACTCTCTCTTAGATCAGAACACAATCTGTCCCAAAATACTTGATGACGGACACTCAGACTTTATTCAGGCAAACTACGAAAGGTTGTCAATTCGCACTAGGCGGCTTTGTCCGCACGGCGGCCCTTCTTCACAGCCAGTATCGAGCGATTTCAGCGAACTGCGGCTTTTGATGGGTCGCGCCTTAGCGTCAATACCAACTGTGCAACGGCCCTTACGGGCCGTTGGCTCTTGGAGGCGAGAATAGCCGAATGAATTAAATTGCCAATGCAATGCAGTGCGTGCTCTGTGTTGGGGTCTCTCTATCTTTGCTACCTCGTCCAGGCTATGGTTTCACTATTGGTATTATAGTTTCACCATTGGTATAAGGAGCACTTTCATGGCAAAGGCTTTTTCTGTTTTGACCTGGAACGTCGAGCATTTCGGGGCAACCGACAAAAAGAAGAAAACACCAAAGAAACCAATTCAACCAATCATTGATGAGATTGCGGCAGTCAATCCAGACATTGTGGCGATCATCGAGGTGCGCAGCAGCATCGTGGCCCAATACTTGATGAACTCGATGCCCAACCATTTCTTCTTCATAACCGAAGGTGAGCAGATGCAGGAGATTTTGGTCGGAATCCGGAAAACTCTTCCTGCGTTCGTTACACAGAAGAACGAGTTTCAGGCCGGACAAACAAGCCTACGCCCCGGATTGCTGGTTACACCGACGATAGATGGCGAGGCCTATCCAATTCTCTTCCTCCATGTGAAGTCAATGCCCGATCCGCGTGGGTTTGGCATTCGGAATTACATGATCGACAAGGCATTTGATTTCCGAAACGTCCTGAAGAAGGCGGCGGGTGGAAAGACCCCGAACTACATTTTTTTGGGGGATCTGAATACAATGGGCATGGAGTATTTTGGTTCAGACAAGGACATCAGCGGAGAGAGGGAGATAAAGGAGCTTGCCGCCGCTGCCAAGCGCAGGAACATGCAATTGCTGACAAAAAGCGAAGGCGCAACCTATTGGAGCGAGCGTTATGGTCCAAGTGATCTGGACCATGTCGTGGCGATGGATCATCTAAAATTCAAATCATTCGGCGGCGCAGATGTAAAGGTAAGCGGCTGGAATGACAAATCTAACAAGGCGCAGAGGAAGGCTTGGGTGAAGAAATTCTCGGATCACGCAATGCTATATCTGGAAGTTCAGAAGGTTTAACTCAAATTGGCACAGCTTGCCACGCTACCAGATCGGGCTAATCCATTACTACAGTCTGGTCTGGGTCTATTCTGTTCGTCTAAGCTTAGCTTTTTGTGCCTTGAGCGCCCCAATAAAACGACCTAACGGAGCCGTTTGATCTTGATGCACTGAGCTTGAAATAGTCATTCGACCATTTTGCTCAGATAGCGGCTGTGTGTCTTGATTAGAGAATTCACGCGCGCCAGATTTTTCTCTGGAGGTGAATGTCGGCAAATCGGGTTGTGGCCGCAACACCTAAACGTCTCGCTCAACGTCGGCTTACCGATCTATTCATCTTGCGTGGTACCCCTGCCTTTACCCGGTCGGATAAAGGGTCTGAATTCTTTGTACAAGCCGTTCGGAACCCTATCGCCTCTGATACCGCGAAAATCGCCTAAATCGCGCCAAGTTAACACTGGAAAAGCGGATATTGCGAAAACTTCAACGGTAGAATGAGGGACGAACTTCTCAACGGTGAGAAGTCTACAGCTTGCGCGAGGCTCAAATTCTGATCGAACAGCGGAGGAAACACTACAATACGATGAGACCGCGAAGTGCACTGGGCTATCGCCCGCCAGCGCCCGAAACCTTCATCTGGGTGGAGCTGAGGCCAATCATATAAGAATAATCAAATTGGAGCAGTCAGACCGGGTTGCTCAAGGGGTCGTGTAAAACAACATCTGGTCTCTAAATGCTATTGCCGAAGTGAACAAATACCTCGTAGCTCAGTTCGTTTCCATTCGGCCGTTTGACGATCAAATGGAAGGTCAATCCTCAAAGAGTTAATATTGATCGTTTTGACAAGTCCGTCGGCTTGATGCAGAATTTTGCGACGCGTTAATATCTACACATTCAATACCTTCTTTTCGATGTGCTGTTGGTTGGGGGATAGGCTGTGAGTGATCTAAAAGCCTGGTTGGCCTCCGTAAAAATGGAAAGATACCTCGCAACTTTTGAGGAAAACTCTGTTGACCTCGATGTTGTTGCCTTATTGACTGACGAAGACCTAGCCCGTCTCAATATCCCCTTAGGCGACAGAAAACGCCTAATACGAGCCGCACAATTGTTGGGGGAAAACTCGACCGTTGCGTCAATTCATGCCCAAGAACCAGCTGTCAAAAGCATCCACGAGGGATCGACCACCTCTGAAAGGCTGATTGGTGAACTGCGTCAGATGACAATAATGTTTGTCGACCTAGTGAATTCGACCGGTCTAGTGCAGGAGCTTGGTGTTGAGGCTTACCGAGATATTTTAAAGGAGTTCCAGCAGTGTAGCACCGAGGCCATTCATGACAACTTTGGGTTTTTTGCCCAACTTGTTGGTGACGGGATAGTTTCATATTTTGGTTTTCCAAACGCAAAGGAAGATGATGCTGAGCGAGCCGCGTTAAGTGCCTTGCAGATAATGGAGAAAATTCGACTTTGGGATATGAAGGTACCGCAGAAGTTATCTGCACGTATCGGTATCGCTACGGGTGATGTAGTTGTCGCAGACCTGGATCATACCAGTCAATCCATGGACAACATCGCATTAGGAGATATTCCCAACTTGGCTGCTCGACTTCAGACAGTCGCGACACCTGGACAAATTGCGATTTCTGAACGCACGCAGCAACTGTTGGGAAGCAATTTCAAATGCAAGGCGATTGGTAATCACCAATTGAAGGGGTTCGTTGATCCCGTTAAAGTTTGGCTGGTTGAAGGAGCCAAAAACACCGAACTCCGCTTTGACAAGCGCAAACGTGGCGATCTGACACCTCTGATTGGGCGCAAGTCGGAACTAGACCTAATACGCGGTCGTTGGGTGATGTCCTGCCAGCGCGAAGGACAGGCGGTCTTTCTTTCCGGAGAAGCCGGAATAGGAAAATCGCGACTTGCGGAAGAAACTCTTAAACACTTGGCTTTAGCGAATGGGCGACGCCTAGTGTTTCAATGTTCGCCTTACCATCAAAACAGCCCGTTTTATCCGGTCAAGTCACACCTTGATTATGTTATCGGCCTTGAAGATGGGGACACTCAGGAAACGAAACTGAGGAAACTACAATCATTTGTGGCTTCAGGCGAGCAATACACGAAGGAGTTTCTTGCACCGCTTTCAGAGCTTCTGTCGATCGAAGGCGTTGGAAAAATTGATTTTTCGTCGCCCGAAGGAACCAAATCTAGAATAACGAACGCTTTGCTGCGATATGTTGAGAAGATGGCCGAGCAAAGCCCTGTCCTTATCCTTTTTGAGGATCTGCATTGGGTGGACCCATCATCAGAAGAACTGCTGAGCAATTTGATCGACCGATTGGACGAATTACGCGTGATGGTACTCGGCACTTATCGACCTGAGTATGTTCCGCGTTGGCATGGCAATTCCAAGGTCACTACTCTTTCATTGTCACGATTGAGTAACAATGAGACGCGCCATCTTGTGGAGGTGCTACTAAATTCAAGCGATATACGTCGTACCGTTGAAGCGACCATCGCAAAGCGATCAGAAGGTGTTCCCCTGTTCGTCGAAGAACTGGTTAACATGTTTCAGCGTGTTGGTTTGGACGGTGTAAAAGACGCTCCGCTAAACGACGATTCAGAATTTCCAACGACTTTGAAAGATTTGTTTCGTGCCCGGCTTGATCACCTCAAGGTGGCACCTGACACAATTTCAGTTTGCGCTGCATTGGGGCGAAGTTTCTCGTTGCAACTAGTGGCGGCAATGGCTGGTCGAGATGTTTCTGAAATAGAACACGAACTTAACACGCTTGTTCGTGCGCAGATACTGGTCATGAAATCAGGCAGGGGAGAAGATAGTTTCTCGTTTCGACACGCGCTAATACGCGACACTGCTTACGATGCCATACTACCTCAGAAGGCCAAGCAACTACACCATCGTATTGCAAACGTAATGACGCGGGATTTCCCCAATTACTGCGATCGCAACCCGGAGATCCTTGCCCTTCATTTTAAAGAAGCCGAAAACCATGCGGCAGCTCGGGATCAGTGGAAGCTGGCAGCTCAAGTAAGTTTGCAGAAATTCGCTAGCCAAGAAGCAGTCGCGCACCTTTCAGCTGCTCTTGAAGCGCATAATAGTCTGGACTGGGAGGCTGGGTCGGATGAGATTGAAATCGAACTGCGACAGAACCTATATTTGGCGCTCGAAATGCGTGGTTGGGGATCTCCTGATATTGGCGTGAACCTCGACCGTTTGATCCAACTCAAAGAGAAGGTCGGAGATAAAGAGGCCGTTTTCACTAACCTCAATCAACTCGCAGGGGACAATCTCATTGCCGGACGGCCAGACGTCGCGTTCGAGCATTGTGAACGCATGGCGCTTGTCATAGAAACCGAAACGTCATCGGCTATGCATACCCTTTGTCACCATTATAAGGGGATGGCGCTTGTTCTGTTGGGTGAATTTGACCGAGCGATTTCTCATTTTGATCTCGCCTTGAAATTTCACAAACAATCAGACCCCGAGGATCTGCACCGTTACTATCCGGCAAACTCAGCCGTCGTTGACACCGTGATGCGGTGTTGGGCCATCGCGCTGAAGGAATTGAAGCTCGAAGCAATTCAAGATGAGCTTGAGGCCGCGATTGCACTCACTAACGCGCAAACAAGCGAGTTTACCAGATGTTATGCACTTAGCATCATCGCAACGATCTATTGTACTGTAAACGACCCCGAGCGATCCCGTGAATTTGCCTCCGAAGCACATCGAACGAGCGAAAAGATCGAGTTCCAGTATTGGGAAGCGTGGTCAAGCATCATTCTTGGTTGGGCAGAAGCCAAATGCGGAAGCGCAGATGGCGGCATCGAAAGGATACGGTCGGGTCTAGAGAGATACAAAGCTACCGGGTCGGGTCAGATCGTAGCATTTTCTCACACATTGCTTGCCTCAGCATGCCTTTGCAAAGGCGAAGTAGAAGAGGCTGCCAGTCAGATCGCTAAAGCAAAGAAACTCTTAGAGGATTCCCCGATAAGATTTCACGATCTTCTGACGGACAAAATCGTTAGAGAAGTCGAAATTCAATTCGGTTCGCCAGGATCGAATAGCTGACCCAAATTACGGCTTATGATAGTACCAAGATTCATTTTTGCAAAATCACTGAGTTTTTGAAGCACTTTGTGGTATGTATATAACTTACTGTTTTGTCTGGAGGCGATTATGCGAAAGTACTTGTTGGGGACAGTATTGGCGACATCCATGGGTTTTGTTCTGACTGGCTGTACACAAGGGCCAATTAACTCGGAAACAGGAGAAATCTTTAATGTACAAAGCATCCCAGATCTAAAATTTGTAGCTGGAGGATCTAACGGTAACCGTAACGATCCTCCAAAAAAAATAGCAGATCTGGATGAGCAAGAGTTCGTAAATGTATTGCATGTACTTGCGCCGGATCAGTGCGAAAGAAATGGTTCATTGAACGCTTGTATTCAAAGACTAAAGAATGACACCAAGAAGTTTGGAAGTTTGTCGGGAATTACAGGTCAATCTTTGGTTCGAGTTGCAGAAGCGGGCAGGAAAGCAAACGGGAAAACGGAGGTCTTTGTTAAAGGCCAAATCCTAGAAAAATGCGCTCATGACCCGGCTTTGCAGGGCTACCATTACGAGAATGGCAACTTACGACTTTGCGTTCTAATGGTAACCGAAATCCCCAAAGCTAAGAACAAAAACAATAAGTTCCGTTATCAGTATTTCCACGTTGAAGCATCAAGCGCTCGCGTCGAAAAAAGAAACAACAACGATCCCAACAACATTTTTCCGGCCGCGGCTAATGCAACGGGTTTGAAAATCAAAGCTTCGCCGGACAATCAAAACTTGAATTATAAGTTGTATGCAAATGGGCGAAACATTCGCGTTGTAAACTACTGGGAGGCGAATGCTAAAAGCAAAAATAGCAACCCAGCATGGAAGATGTACACCAGCGCTACTGCGGGAATGCCACCGCGCATCGCTGCGTACTTTAAGGTGGACCCTGACGCGTGTGTTGACATGCTGTTTCCCACAACCCCACCACCGACACTACAACCCGGAGCCGCTGCTGGCGTTCATTACTGTTTAGGACGCTGCAAAAATCCACCAATCGTGAACACAAAATAAGTCGGCAACATTCTGCGGCGGACGAGCATCCCTTTGCAGGCTCCCGCCGCAAATAGTGCTTGCTTCGTCAGGATCAATTCTTGAGCGGGCGAGGCTATTTCTGTTGTTCTGCTGGCTCGGTCTCGGACTGACCAGTAGGATGATGGGATCATCATCATCCGGACAGCGGCGCGCATCGTTCAGCCAGAGAAGCGGGTCGCAGACTACAAGCAGTTCGGGTGCAGGTCTGAAAAGATTTGCCTCAATAAGTGTGGACTGGCGCCGGAAGGTATCGAGACGGCGTAGATCGCGATCCATGTCGAGGACAAAGCAAACGTCTGCCTGATCAAGCGCCAACCCAGCCCACGCGAAGCCAACCGGGGCTCGTTACCAAATTATCTGCCACTTATCGAGAATCCGCACTCCTAGCTCAACCAATCACTGTCCGACTTGAAACGGGTCAATATCAGCCGCCTCATGCCCTGGAGCTGCACCGCAGAAGTGTGATCGGCGCACCGCTTTCTCTTGAAACCCAGTTTCCATAAGCTCTACACAACGTGACGCAGTTTTTTGTAACTTCTTAAAATCAAGTATGAAACTTGATCGAAAATCCTCGAGGCGGTGGTTCGCTTCCGCCCCGGCACCTTTTTTGGCTGAACTTTTAAGTGCTTTCTAGATGGTCATTTCGGCCTTGGGCTGCACGGCTTCGTGATGCTCAATTGATCATAGGCCCATTAACCCTGTCCTGTACTGTCTTTGCCTTTAAGGAAATCGGCTAAGCGCGCGTTGTGCTGTTTTACGGCTACGGCTGCGGCCTTGGAGAAATCCGACCAGGGCCATTTCTGGGAGTCAACGGATTTGGACAGTTGCGCAAATAGCGGGTTATCCGCTTCGTCCTGGTTCTCGGCGATTTGGACCGAGACGCGATAGTCCGATGTGTCGTGGCCCTCGTTATACATGCGCAACGAGGCGAGATTGGCGTCCTCGTCAATCAACACGATTGCGCCTCCGATAAGCGGTTTGACTTCGGGGCTGTCGACAACCCAGCCGCCGCTGTTGTAGGCGGCGAAACTTGGCACAAAAAAATGTTCCAACGGCATGATCGATTCAAAAGGTTTGTGTGTGTGGCCAAATACAAGAGAAATTTGTGAAGGAACGCTCGGGCCGAACTCTGATTTTATTTGCTCTTGAACAGGGAGCTGCATGAACCGTTTGACGCCGGCTCCGTCGTCGCTGAGCAATGTATCAGTCTGCCCACGTTCAAAATAATCTGTGACCAGCGCGCTGACCATCTCGCCGACGCCGTTGGCAAGTGTCTTCCCGCTCGCGCCGCCCTTTTTAAGAACCAGATTTCGGGCAGCACTACCCAGCAGTGATCCAATCGCTTTGGGGCTGTTTTCAGTATTATAGACGTTTTCTTCGTCGACCCCGATGTGCCCAGATCGGCCCAGAACCGACCAGACGAAATCGATCCAGGCAAAGTTCTGCGCCTCCCATGCCTCCATCGTCTCGGGCGGAGTAGTCTTTGGGTACAGAAGATCTGCGAACTCACTGACCATCAGATAGGCGTCTTCGATGAAGTGCCCATGGCTGACCACGATCAGCCTGTTCCCGGACGTGATGGCGAAGTTTGGATAAACGGTTTTGATCCGGGTTTCTGAAAGCCAGGGAAGGCTGTGTGTGATTGCATTCACGAAATAGCTTGGCACCCCTTGCGGGTCGCGCATCGGAGTGATGTGCGGTGGGCGGGGCAGGGGATTGCTCCAATCGGCGGAACTCAAAGACTCTGCATATTGGCGTTCTCGACAGGTTTCCCACAGGTGATGGTCGTGATTGCCGGGAATGAACACAATCTCGGGGTCGAAAAGCCGGGCGGCCGGGTCTTCCGGCATGGTCAGTTCAAGAAAGTGCCGAAACGCCATTGCAGCGACATTTTCGGTGCTGAAGGCCAGATCAAGAATGTCGCCATTCAGAATAAGCGTTGGCAGTCGGTCGCGTGAGTTTTCGTTGATCAGGTGCCTCAGGCAGTTCGCCAGGTGGATCAGAACATCGCTTGGGTGCATCGGGTCTACTTGCCCGTTGGTTGCGTCCAGACGGGTTAAAATACTGTTATCCGCCCCGAAATGCATATCCGAAAGACAGACATATCTGATGTCGCCCATAATCCACCCAATATATATGTTTTAATAACGTTTTGTTGCCTCGTGCTCGTCTTGAACACGAGGGCTGACTATTTCTGAGAGGTATCACAAAACTTGACCTAGTGACACCTTTGCGTGTTTGTTTGAACAATAGCTTGCTTTTAACTAGACTGTTTTTTCATTTTTGCGCGCAGGTGACCTTATGGCAAAGACCTCCGCTGGTACTCATAAAGACTCTGGACTCAGCGGTGAGAGGCGGCGGCTTGTTCTTGCTTTTGTCGATGTTGTGGGCTCTACCGAGCTAAGCACCAAGATGGATTCCGAAGATTTCGCCGATCTTATGTTGGCGTTTCAAAAGTTCGGAAGTGCGGCATTCGAAAAATTCGGTGGAAAAATCGCGCATTATCTGGGTGATGGGCTTCTTGTTTATTTCGGGTACCCACAAGCGCAGGAAAATGACGCAGAACGGGCCGTGCGCGCGGCTTTTGAGATGCTGGAGGGGTTGGGCCAAGTCGGTCAGTCCCGGCTTAAGGCGCCGCTGCAAGCGCGTGTCGGTATCCATGCCGGGCCAGTGGTCGTCGGTCAAAGTAGCGAAGGTCTGGGTGACATTCTATTGGGTGAGACCGTGAATGTTGCTGCGCGTATTCAATCAGCAGCATCGCCGGGCACGATCTTCACCAGTGAATCCGCACTGCAATTGCTGAAAGGAAAGTTCGCTTCAAGACCCCAGCCACCGGTTCAGCTGAAGGGGATTGCAGACAAAGTAGTTCTTCATCAATTGCGCCGATCCGCGGCGGCAAAGCGATCTGCGGTGCGGCAAATGAATGCTCTGGTGGGTCGAAGCGAGGAGCTGTCCGCGCTGACCTCAGAATTTGGGGCGGTTCTTAATGGCTCTAGGTCCAGTGTGAGCATCGTTGCTGAGCCCGGATTGGGAAAAAGTTCGTTGATCGACAGGTTTCAGGCCGGTCTTAATGAAACGCCGCATACCTGGCTTGAGGCCAGGTGTGATGTATTGCAGACCGGCGCGGCCCTGCATCCGTTCATCGAATTGGCGTTGAAAAGTCTGGGGATTGCAGATCCACAGGAAACTGAGGACGCCGCGTCCCGGTTGCAAGACGGTTTGGCAGCTTGGGACGATAGGCCGGACAATGCGTTTCCCGTCATTGCCAACCTTCTGGGTATCTATGTGCCGGAATCCTCAGAGCTGGCGAACAAGAGCCCAGAAAGTCTGCGCAAGCTGACGTTGGAAACCTTGGTGCGCTGGATCGAGTTTCTGTCTAATCAGCGCCCTGTCGTTTTGGTTTGCGAAGATTTGCATTGGAGCGATGCGACGACGATCGACTTGCTGAACTTGATGTTGGAGAGGGATACGCCTGCGAAGGTCCTGTGCGTCGTCACTTCGCGACATGCCAAAGACGGGGTGGCAAAGAAACTGCTAGGCCGCGTTATCGAACTGGCGACGCTGGAAGACACTGAGGCGCATGAGCTCATTCGCGTGATCGATGACGCTCAGCGTCTCAGCGCCGAAGACATACAGCAACTGATTGATCGGGCGCAGGGTGTGCCGTTGTTTCTGGAAGAACTGACGCGACAAGCGCTGCGTGATGAGGCCGGGCGTCATTCCCTCATACCGACATCACTTGACGGTCTTGTCATGCAACAGCTTGACCGTCTGTCGGGCAACGCGAAAGGTACCGCTCAGGTGGCTTCTGTTCTGGGGCAGGTGTTTGATCGGACGCTTCTGGCAGCGGTCTCGGAACTCGACGCCGATGGATTGGATGCGGCGCTTGACCAGCTACTGGAGGCTGATCTTATCCGGCGGCATGAAGGTCAACCAGACAGCTATTTCTTCCGCCACGCCCTGACCCGCGATGGGGCTTACAGCACTTTGCTGCGTCAGCGTCGCAAGGCGCTTCATGCAGTAACGGCAGATCAGTTGACGACCCAGTTCAGCCGGCAAGGAGGCATGGCTCCGTCTGTGGTGGCCTACCATTTGCTTGAGTCCGAGCAGTTCAACCCAGCTGCGGAGTGGTTCAAAAAAGCAGGTCGAAGCGCAGCAAAACAGGCTGCGGTCGAGGACGCCGCAACCCTGTACAGGCGCGCGCTAGAAGCGTTGGAAGGCGCACCGGAATCGCCCGAGCGCCACGTCTCTGAGCTGTCGCTACAGATATTGCTGGGTAACGCTTTGATGGGAGTGCGCGGGTTTGGATCAGATGAAATCGTTCCGGTATGGGAACGTGCGCTGAGCATAGCAGAAACGCTAAAGGACTATGATGAGCGGTCCTCGGCACTGAATGGGTTGGCCGCCTATTGGATTGGGAAGGGCGACTGCGGCAAAGCCTGTGACTTTGCGCTTCAGATATTGTCGTGGTCAGAACCTGCCAATCATCGCATTGGGTTGCTTCGGGCCCATTCTTCACTGGCAAATGCGAAGTTTCAGATCGGTGATGTACAAGACGCGCTGGACCATGCGGAAACGGCGGTCGCGCTGTATCAACCCGAAGATTTTGCAAATGTGACCTACGGTGTCGGTACCGATCAGGGTGTTGTGGCCTATGGGGCTGCTGCGGCCTCGCATTGGTGGTTAGGGGCGGCGCAAACCGGTCTCAGACGGGCATGTCAGGGGGTTGCCCTTGCCGAAGGGCTTGAATCCGCCCTCAGCCTTGCCGCCGCACGCTCTTATCTGGCGCTCATTCATCATTACCGAGGGGATGAGGCGTTGGCTTATGAGGTCGCGGACGAAACAGTTATGTTCTGCGCCAATCTTGGGATACCGTTTTGGCAAGGGTTATGCCTGCTACTGCGCGCGGGTCAAAAGGTTGATCCGCCTGCACAACGCCTGCAAGACATCGAAGCGGGGCTTGGCATCCTGTCCGGCAGCGGCAGTCAGTCTGCTGTGGGTCTGGGCTTTGCCATTATGGCCAGCGCGCATACGGATCAGGGCAACCCCGAAATAGCGCTGGGCGTGTTGCAAACAGGCAGCCAGATGTCGGCGATGTTGGGTCAGCATTTCTGGGACGCTGAACTGAAACGTCTGTTGGGTGTGGTGCAGGCAACGATGGGTGACCGCACCGCAGCGGTCGAAAGCCTGTCCGAAGCTGTGGACCTGGCACGCGGCAACAATGCCCGCTCGTTGGAGTTGCGGGCTTTGCTGACGCTGGATGACGTACTCGGAACCGAGGATCGGACCACCCGAAATCGGTTGGCGACTGTTCTCAAGGCACTCGAGCCCGGCACAGACACTCCGGATGCGCAAAGGGCATCCCGCGTTCTTACTGCCGTTAATACCTGAAGTTTATTTGTGGAGCTTTTTCAAATGTCAGAACAGATCGTTTATTGCTCGGGGCCGATGTTCAGCGTCGGGGATCTTTGGGAGCAGCAGAACATTGCCGCCGTGCTTGAGGCCGGTGGGTTCACAACCTATCTGCCGCAGAGGGACGGGCTTGAAGTTGGCAAGCTGATGGCTTTGCTTCTTGATCCCCAGATTTCATCGCAAGAAGGGCAAATCGCGCTCTCGATCGTGCGCAAAGTCACTTATTCGCTGGATATCTATCAGTTGATCGGTCGGTGTACATGTTTGGTTTTCAACATGGATGGGCGTGTGCCTGACGGGGGCAGTCTGGTTGAATCCTCTATTGCCTATGCGGCCGGCAAACCGATCGTGATCTACAAAACCACACCGATCACAATGCTGGCCGGGACCGACAATCCCATGATCGAGGGGCTGTCCACCAGTTGGACCTATGTCCATGACACAGTCGACATCGTTCCGGCCCTGCAGGCCCGTATCGCGGCGCAATCCGATGCGGACTATGTGTATACCCCGCCACCGGTTGTTGGCCTTGTGCTTGAGGTCGGGGCAAGCGTCGCGGACAAAAACTCAAAACTGCGACAAATCCTGGCGGCCATCTCTGCTGCGCCAACAGGACCTGACGCGCTGAAAGAGGCCAAGGCGCTGCTGGAATGGGCCAAGACGGACAAAGCCTTTCAGGCGGCGTTTGGGTCCGGCCAAACAAGCTTTCTGGGGTCTGACGGTCAGCACAAACTCGTCAACCTGTAGCGGTATTTCCCGCCAGCCAAAGGCAGAAACCAAAAAAGAGGGCAAGGCTAGGTGACTTGTGCTCTTTGATCATCCATCCCCATTGAAACCAGAAATGGTGCGGTGCGTTGTACGCTTTGGAAGGCGGCCTTGTCACCCAGCCCGTCCCAATTGCTGAGGATTAGGGATTGCGCCACAGCCCCGCCCAACGTGGTGCCGGGGCCGGTGACGATGAACAGATCCGGCGCGAACTCTCGAGCGGCCTGCGCAATCGCATGGGTAAAGTCGTAGGTTTCCGTGACCTGATGACCCAATGTGTAGTCCCACAGCGCGTGCGTGTCACAAGCTCCGGGCCACCAGATATGGCCGCGCCCGTCGATCATCGGAAGACCGGGTTGGTGGAAAAGATCTACACCCAGTCGCGCGCGCCCCTGTGCGGCGACGGGGGCTTGAAGGTGTGAATGAAAGCCCGCATGGTTGGCGAGGCGCAAAGGGAAGCGCTCCTGCACCACCGGTACGGCTTGTTCGAACGCAGCAAGCCCGGCTTCATCCCCGGCCAGAACCAACATTCCTCCCAGATCAATCGACAGAGTCAGCGTTGCGCTCGTGCCGTCGATCCGGTCGATCAGAGCCATCAGCTCGGCCTTGCGGGCTGGATCCGGGTGCCAATCCGCGTTCAGAAATGGATAAACCAGTTGCCCGCCAATCATGTTGTCCTGCATCAGCGTGCCCATTGTGTTGACAACCTCGAACCCACCTTCGGCGGTTAGCGCATCCGCGCAGGCCAGGGCCGAATACCAACCCATCGAGTTACCCGTCACCGCCACCACGTCGATCTTGTTGCGGTCAATGGCACGGAAATCGCCCAGCGTCGCAGCATAGATCAGGGCCGAGGCGTTATCGCCGCGCGTATGTTTCGCAACTGAATACCGCGCTGCACCGTCCAACTCAGTCAGAGTTTCCTGTCCCTGTGCGCTGCGCATCTGGTCGAACCGCGCCAACAAAGCCTTGTCCGAGAATTGCCGCCCCAACACCCCCAGTTCGGGTTTGTTATACGTGCCCCGACCGGGGCATATGACAACGGCGGTCTGTTTTTCTTGGCTCATACCTCGGTCTCCATCAGGCGCCGCGCTGCAGCCTCGATGCTGTCTTTTGACGGCATTGTGGCGGCATAGGCCGGGCCGGTTGCGATGAAGCTGTCTTCGGCCGTGATGCGGGCCAATGGCACATTTGCGGTTTCATGAAAATGCGCCATCAGGCCCTCGGCCACACCGCCGTGGTGTCGGGTTTCGTCAACGATCAGGATACGTTTGGCCCCGGCTACGGCTTGGGTCAGCGCATCCTTCGGCAGTGGCGACAGCCACCTCAGGTCGATGATCCGGGTTTTGATTCCATCCGCCTGCAACGCCTTTTGCGCTTGGTGGCTGAGATAGACGCCATTGCCAAAAGTCACGATGGCCAGATCGTCCCCGTCACCTTCTACGCCGACCTCCCCTAACTCTATGCGCTCGGAAGGGGCGGGATAGGTTTGCATCCACCCACCATCGCCCGCTTCATGCAGATCGCGCATCGGATAGAGCGCGATGGGCTCAAGGAAGACAACGAGCCGTTGTTCTTCGCGCGCCAGTCGGACACATTCCCGCAGCATCCGCGCGGCATCTGCACCATTTGACGGGCAGGCCAGGATCAGGCCCGGAATGTCGCGCAAAACGGCGACCGAGTTATCGTTATGGAAATGCCCGCCAAAGCCTTTCTGGTATCCCAGCCCGGCGATGCGCACGACCATCGGGTTGGTGTATTGCCCGTTCGAGAAGAAGGAAAGGGTGGCCGCCTCGCCACGCAGTTGGTCTTCGGCATTGTGCAGATAGGCTAGGAATTGGATTTCCGGCATCGGAACAAAGCCATTTTGTGCCATGCCGATGGCCAGACCCAGGATCGATTGTTCGTCCAGCAAAGTGTCGATCATCCGATCAGGGCCAAAGCGCGCCTGCAATTTTTGCGTCACACCATAGACGCCGCCTTTGCGTCCGACGTCTTCGCCCATCATCACGATCTCATCGTGTTCGAGCATCAGGTCGGTTAGGGTCCAATTGATCAGGCGCGACATGATCTGAGGCTCGGATTGCGCCTTTAGATCGCTGCCGAAGATTTCGGCTCTGTGCTCTGGGCTTGGGCCATTGGTCGATGCACAGGGGCGCGCAGGTGGGATCAGGCTGGCCATCACGTCACTTGCTGTTTTCAAGCGCGGGCGGGTTACGGCTTTGTCTGCGACACGGGCGACACGTGCGCAGGTATCGGTATAGATGCCCAAGGCGTCCTCGGGCTGCATAGCCCCGGATTGTTCCAGCAGTCGGGCAGAATGCAGCAGGGGATCGTTGGCCTCTTCTGCCTCGACTTCCGACTTCGGCAGATAGGTTGTCGGCATGTCCGCCCCGGCATGACCGTAAAGGCGCACCGTGCGTACATGCAGGAAGGCGGGTTTGCGGCGGCGGCGCACGTAGTCGGCCGCCTCTTGCGCGACTCGGAATGTGTCGAACAGATCAAGCCCGTTGCAGCTGAAGTATTTCAGCCCCGGCCGATTTTGGAAGGTCGCTGCGATCCAACCCTGCGGTGTTTTGGTCGAAATACCAATACCATTGTCTTCACAACAAAACAGCAATGGCAGAGGCACAGATTGGTAAGACGTCCATTGCGCGGTGTTGAACGCCCCTTGCGAGGTTGAATGGTTGGCCGAGGCATCGCCAAAGGAACAATAGACAATCGCATCATCCGGCATGTCAGCATGTTCCGGGCGGTGGCGGCGAGCCGCGCCAATGGCATATGCCGCGCCCACCGCTTTGGGTAGGTGGCTGGCAATGGTTGAGGTCTGCGGCGGAATGCACAGTGCCTTGGACCCCAATACTTTATGCCGCCCACCGCTGATCGGGTCTTCAGAAGACGAAGCAAAAGACAGTAGAATATCCCAGGTTGGGCTTTGCCCCGGCACCTGATCAGAGCGGGCTATCTGAAAGGCGGCATCGCGATAATGCAGAAAGGCGGGATCGGTCGGGCGCAGGGCGGCGGCGACAGCTGCCATGCCTTCGTGGCCGGACGACCCAATGGTATAAAACCCCTGACCGGCTTTCTGCATCGCGCGGCTTTGCCGATCCAGCGCCCGGCTGAGGCATTGTGCACGATACAGCCGCACGGCTTCGGCCTGGGTCAAAGGGCCAGCAGGGGCGTCACCTGAAGGGAAATCCCGCGCCGCCACGCGACGCAGGAAGTTTTCGTGCACAATGGCTGCGCGATCCATGTTGACTGTCCTTAGGCGAAGGCTTGCAGGCCCGTTTGCGCGCGCCCCAAAATCAGCGCGTGTACGTCGTGTGTGCCTTCATAGGTGTTCACCGTTTCCAGATTCACCATGTGCCGGATAACGTGAAAATCCTGACTGATACCGTTGCCGCCATGCATGTCACGGGCGTGGCGCGCGATCTCAAGTGCTTTACCGCAATTGTTGCGCTTGATCAGGCTGATCATTTCGGGCGCGGCGCGGGCTTCGTCCATCAGGCGACCCACGCGAAGGGCGGCCTGCAGGCCAAGGGCAATCTCGGTCTGCATGTTGGCAAGTTTCAATTGAAACAACTGGGTTTGCGCCAAAGGTCGCCCGAATTGCTTGCGATCCATCCCGTATTGATGGGCGGCGTGCCAGCAAGCTTCGGCCGCACCCATGGTGCCCCAAGCAATCCCATACCGCGCGCGGTTCAGACAGCCGAACGGACCTTTGAGGCCCTCGACATTGGGCAACAGTGCGTCTTCTGCGACCTCAACATTGTTCATCACGATCTCACCAGTGATCGAGGCGCGCAGCGACAGTTTGCCTTCGATCTTGGGCGCGGACAGCCCGGCCATGCCCTTGTCCAGAACAAAGCCTTTGATCTTGCCGTCATGTGCCTCGGACTTGGCCCAGACCACAAACACATCCGCAATCGGCGCGTTCGAGATCCACATTTTCGAACCATTCAACACATACCCGCCTTCGGTTTTTTTGGCGACGGTCTTCATCCCGCCAGGGTCTGAACCTGCGTCGGGTTCGGTCAGGCCAAAACAGCCAATGAACTCACCACTGGCCAGTTTCGGTAGGTATTTCTGACGCTGCTCGTCGGTGCCGTAGGCATAGATCGGATACATCACCAGGCTGGACTGGACCGACATCATCGAGCGGTAACCGCTGTCGACACGCTCAACTTCACGCGCCACAAGGCCATAAGTCACATAGCTGGACCCGATGCCGCCGAACTCCTCGGGGATGGTGGTCCCCAGTAGGCCCATCTCACCCATTTCCCGGAATATGCCAGGGTCGGTTTCTTCTTTGGCAAAGGCTTCGGTCACGCGTGGCAGCAGTTTGTCCTGCGCATAGGCACGCGCGGCATCACGCACCATGCGTTCGTCTTCGGCCAGTTGGTCTTCCAGCAGGAACGGGTCTTCCCAGGTGAAGGGGCCAAGCTGCGGACGGGATTGTGGTTTCATCAGAGTTTCCTTTCTACAGCCGATTTAAGGCGTTCAAGGCCAGCTGCTATTGTATCTTGGGCGTAAGCGAAGCTCAGGCGGAAATGTCCGGGCAAGCCAAATGAACGACCGGGGACAAGGGCGACACCGGCTTCTTCCAGCACCCAGCCGCAAAAGTCCGCATCATTCTTGAAGGGTCCGCCGTGATCTGCAAGCAATTCCGCGCAAGAGGGGAAGGCATAAAAGGCCCCATCAGGCGCGTCACAACGCAGCCCAGGAACCGCGTTCAGCCCGGCAACCACAAGATCACGGCGTTGGGCGAACAGGTCGCGGCGTTCTTCCAGCAACTTCGGATCACAAGTGATAGCCGCCAAAGAGGCCCACTGCGAAATCGAACACGCGCCCGAGGTCACCTGACCTTGCACCGCCGCCATCGCCTTGATCAGTTCGGCGGGTCCAATCCCCCAACCGATGCGCCAACCGGTCATGGACCAGGCCTTGGCCACGCCATTGACGACCAACATGCGCCCGACAAGTTCTGGTGCGGCTTCGGCTACCGAGGTGAACGGAACAAAGCTGAGGCGTTGATAAATCTCATCCGCCAGAACCCAGACATGCGGGTGCTGCGCCAAAACGGTAGCCAAGCTGGCGATCTCATCCTTCGTGTAGATGGCCCCGGACGGGTTCGACGGTGTGTTGAGCATCAGCCAGCGGGTACGGGGCGTGATCGTGGCCTCAAGCTGTTCGGGCAGCAGCTTGAAGCCCTGTTCCATCGGGCAAGGCAGGACAATCGGCGTTCCTCCCGCCATGCGAACAATATCGGAATAGCTGGTCCAATAGGGCGCGGGCATGATCACCTCGTCGCCGGGGTTCAGACTTGCCAACATAGCGTTGGCAATCACTTGTTTTGCCCCGGTCGATACGATGACTTGCGCCATCTCGACCCTTGCCTGACGAGCGATCTCGGTGCGCAGGTCGGGAATACCCGCTGTCGGCGGGTATTTTGTCTTACCGTCTTGCGCTGCGGCGTGGGCCGCCTCGACCACATGTGGCGGCGTGGGCAAATCCGGCTCACCCGTTGACAGCGCCACAATATCGCGGCCATCCGCGCGCAAACGGGCAGCAGCCTCGGAAATCTGCACGATCTCAGAGAGTTCGATCCCGTTTAGCCGCTCTGCACGTTGGAACAACATGTCATTTCCTTTGAAATTCAGCATGAAACTAATGCCTAAATTACTTGAGAAAAACACCTCAATAGGTATCTTTTCTGTGACTAAAGCTCATGGATGTCATGCCCAGGATCAACGCTCTTCCGTCTCTTGCCCTGATGCGCAGTTTTGAAGCCGCAGCGCGTCACGAAAGCTATACCATGGCGGCAGAGGAACTGGGCGTTACGCAGGGCGCGGTCAGTCGTCAGGTGCGCGAGTTGGAGGCGGCAATAGGTGTTACGCTGTTTCGCCGCGTTGGGCGGGCCGTTCGGCTGTCAAAAGCAGGGCGCGCTTTGCGCGAGGAACTGGCCGGCGATCTTGAACGACTGAGCGGTACAATCAACCGTGCCATTGCCGCTGGGGACGGCGCCACCCTTTTAACCATGGCAGTGTTGCCCACCTTCGCGACGCGATGGCTGGTGCCCCGCCTGGCCGATTTCAAAGCGTCACATCCAGAGATCGTACTGGACCTTCACTCCTATACGACGCCGTTTAGTTTGGAAGAGCGGCGCGTGGACGTTGCCATCCACTTTGGCCATGATGACTGGCCGGGTGCCGCGCTGCGCAAGCTGTTCCCGGAGCATCTGGTGGTCACGGCTGCGCCTGCACTGGTGGGCAGCGCTGGGCTTGACGAAAAACAAGATGTGTTCGATCTGCCGCTATTGCATCTCACCTCACGGTCCGAGCAATGGTCAGACTATCATGACAGCCTGGGATTGGGTGCGAGCGCTGTGTTTCCGGGGATGCGCTTTGATCAGTTTTCGATGCTGATCGAGGGGGCCGTTGCCGGGTTGGGGGCTGCGATCCTGCCGTCTTATCTGATCGAGGCCGAGTTGGCCTCGGGAGCCCTAGTCGAGATTGGTCAGGTCGCGAATGTGTCAGGCAGCGCGTATTACGTGGCTTTCCCAACCGGGCAAAAAAACGAAGCTGTTCAGGTCTTTTCGGATTGGTTGATAAAGCAGTCAAAGCACCGGCGATCAGCTGGCTAGCTGAATGGATCAAAATGGCCGCGCCGGGGTCTTCCTACCCGATGCGGCCAGTTCTTGTTTGCTTGAGAGGCTACTCTTTTACGAACAGCGCGGGCCTTAGATGTCGAACTTTACACCCTGCGCAAGCGGCAGTTCCGCTGAGTAGTTCACGGTATTCGTTTGACGGCGCATATACGCTTTCCACGCGTCCGAACCGCTTTCACGTCCGCCCCCGGTTTCCTTTTCACCGCCAAATGCCCCGCCGATTTCGGCCCCTGATGGCCCGATATTGACGTTGGCGATGCCGCAATCGGATCCGGCCGCGGTCAGGAACTGCTCGGCCTCGCGCATATTCAGGGTGAACACGCAAGAAGACAGCCCCTGCGGCACATCGTTTTGCAGTTCGATGGCCTCGTTGAAATCCTCATAGCCCAAGACATAAAGAATAGGCGCAAATGTTTCGGTCTTCACAGTATCGGACTGCCCGGGCATCTCGACGATCGCAGGTTCCATATAGACACCGCCGGGGACACCTTCGGTCACACAGTTGCCGCCGAACACCTTACCACCTTCGGCCTCTGCCGCCTTCAGCGCAGCTGTCATGGCTGCGCCCGAGGCTTCATCCACCAAAGGCCCAACCAGCGTGCCTTCGGCCATCGGGTCGCCGATGGGCAAACCAGAATAAGCTTTCTTTAGGCGGGCCACCAATTCGTCCTTGATCGAGTTGTGAACGATCAGGCGGCGTAAGGTTGTGCAGCGCTGACCTGCGGTGCCAACTGCCGAAAACACAATGGCGCGCACGGCCATTTCCAGATCTGCCGAGGGGCCAACGATCATCGCGTTGTTACCACCCAGTTCCAGAATGCACTTGCCAAAGCGCGCCGCGACGATGGGCGCCACCGCACGACCCATACGCGTCGAACCGGTTGCCGAGATTACGGGTACATCTTCGCTTGAAACCAGAGCCTCGCCCAAAGCCGCGCCACCGATCACGGTCTGCAACAGACCGTCAGGGGCATCGCCAAAACGGGCCAGAGCACGTTCAAAGATCTTCTGGCACGCCATTGCAGTCAGCGGTGTCTTCTCGGACGGTTTCCAGATCACCGGATCGCCACAGACAATCGCCAGCGCCGCGTTCCACGACCAGACCGCAACCGGAAAGTTGAAGGCCGAGATCACACCTACCGGCCCGGCAGGATGCCAGGTTTCCATCATCCTGTGCCCCGGACGCTCGGATGCGATGGTCAGTCCGTAAAGCTGCCGCGACAGGCCAACGGCAAAATCGCAGATGTCGATCATCTCTTGCACTTCGCCCAAACCTTCGGAGGTGATCTTACCAGCCTCCCAGCTCACAAGCGCGCCAAGATCGTCTTTGGCAGCGCGCAGTTCTTCACCCAGCAGCCGGATCAACTCGCCCCGCTGCGGTGCGGGCACCACGCGCCAGGCTTTGAACGCAGCTTGCGACCGGGCGATGATCGATTTCATCTCAGCGGCGGGCGTTTCATGCACGTCGGCCAATACACGACCATCTATCGGAGACGTCACCTGCAAGGTGCCGCCGGTCAATTCAGCCACAGTCAGGTCCAGTTTCGAAAGTGTGGTTTCTGCAGTCATTACAACGTCTTTCATGTCTCAGGCCGCTTTGTTTTGAGGGGTTGCATCACCAGCGCGATAGAGCGCGCCAAATTCAGTCTTCAGGAAGTCGGGCAGCTTCACCTGCTCTTGCCGGACAAAGCCTTTCGAAGGCAGCGCACCCGTGCGCATCAGGTCGACAACGCCCAGAACGCCTGCGGCTGTCGTGACCTGAATAGCGCTCCAGGTCTGGCCGCTGATGTCACGGGCAAAGCTTTTGTTGATCAGTGATTTTTCACGCAGCGCGCCGTCGATCATGCCCTTGGCTGTGCAGTAGACCAGAACAACGTCCTGATCTGTACGGGGCAGGGCGGATTCGAAAATCTCTTTCAGCAAATCGCGGCGACGTTCCAGGCCCAGATCATGCAGCAGCAGTTTCAGAATGTCACAATGGCCCGGGTAACGGATCGACCGATACGAGACTGACCGCGCCTTGCCTTCAAGCGTTTCGGGCAATGTACCCAG
Organism: Ruegeria sp. HKCCD7296; assembly: GCF_013110775.1. Classification (NCBI taxonomy): domain Bacteria; kingdom Pseudomonadati; phylum Pseudomonadota; class Alphaproteobacteria; order Rhodobacterales; family Roseobacteraceae; genus Ruegeria; species Ruegeria sp. HKCCD7296. The sequence continues at coordinate 36,538 of NZ_WVRF01000021.1, read as the reverse complement.
CCCGCCCGAAGTGTTGAAACATTCGTATTCCACGCCGTCATGCCCCAGAACCTCGTAGTCTTCCAGCGGCGCGGTTTTGACCCGTTGGCCGTTCACGATGGCATCGCAGGGGTTGCAATACTCGTTGATCAGCCCGTCAGTTGACCAGGTCAGATTGTATTTTAACGCGTTGGTTGGATAGAGCGGCAGCGCACCGACCCGCATATGCAGGCTGTCGATTTCGTCAAATTCGGCGGCCAGAGAAGCGCCCGCGATACCAACAAAGCCCGGCGCCAACCCGCATTGCGGCATGAATGCTGTCTGGCTGCCCTCGGCCAAGGCGCGCACAGCGTTCGTGGCGGCCACATCCTCGGTCAGATCAAAGTAATGCGCGCCTGCCTTTTGAGCCGCCTCAGCAATCTTTGGTGTCAAAAAGAAGGGAGCCGCCGAGATTACGGCATCAAAGCCCTTAAGACTTGCGGCCAGACTATGTGTGTCGCTGGCGTCGACTTGCTTGGTGGGCACACCAAGCTTTGCAACTTCTGCCAGTGATTTGAGGTCGTGATCCGCAACAGACACGGTGTAATTTGGCGATGCTTTCAGTAGGGTCGCGATCATCTGCCCGATTTTGCCTGCGCCTACGATACACACATTCCAGGACATTACTGTCTTAGCCTCCCAATTTATGCCTCACTTAACGATGGTTCGAAGGCTGTTCGGGTGGCAGGGTGAAATGTGACGAAACGTACAGGTATTCTGTCGTTATGACGGATAATTCGGAGTTATGACGGATCAGAGACGGGCATCTGGGGTGCTGCCTGAAACGGAGATCGAAGGCTAAAACACGCGAATATCTGACATGGTGCGGATGGCGGCCATGTCCTGCGCGTAAAGCTCTGTAAACGCGTCAAATATGTCCGTGTTCCACCCAGGCAAATCCAACTCTTCTTCAACCAGCTCGGGGCGCGCTTGATCCTCGAGGACTTGCGCCAATTCTTCGCGTTGGCCTTGTATATCCAAGGGTGTGCGCCGCCCAAGGATCTCCTGCACTTGTCCTTGTCCTGCGTCGGTCAAGAGCGACGTCAAAAAGGAGTACTCATCGGGAAGGGGTGTCTCGCTGGGCAGCCCTGTCATAGCCCGGACAATATCACCCCAGATCAGAGGTAGATTTTCGTTTTCCCATACGGTCAGTTTAAACTGAGGCGCAAGTTCGCGCAGGTCTTCAATCATGCTGAGCCAACTGAGACAACTGAGGTCAGTGCTGGCCAGAATATCCCGCCGATGGTCTTCGTGAATGGACATCAGTGTTTTGGGAATGAAAATTCCAGGGTTCACCAGCCCGACAAACAGCTCTAGCTGCGCACCTTCCAAGAGGGTTTCAGTAAATGCCGTCCGCCTTCCCGCAAAAGGATAAATCTGACCATGTTGCAGCGCAGTCCGTCGAGGCCCAAAGAACTTGTCGCTCGACAGAACTACACGCTCCAGGTTGACGTCTTGTGGAAAAAGAGGGGCCAGACTGTCCCGCGTTTCGTCGATCGATGTGCCCTGGGTCAGCGCGTCCGACATGATCTTGACGAATTGTCGGGACATCCGCGGGCCCATCGGAGCAGTCTTCATCTCTGCCAGCATCTGTCTGTTTGCAACAAGCGACGACAAAATGTGGCCTTCATCGGTAAAGGCTGCACCGGCATGAATGATTACCTGCATGTCGACTTCCGTACCCTCACATACAATACCCAACCTCGCACATGTCCTTCGCTGTACCAGACGTATGTGGGGTTTCTGCCTGAGTGGTTTTTGCACTTTCTCAGGAAAACCGACAATACCTTAGTTCAAGCTGAAAATGAGGCTTGCAGTCCCCCGCCAGAGGAAGTAATCGACTGCCAGTGCCCCTATAGCTCAGCTGGTAGAGCAACTGATTTGTAATCAGTAGGTCCGCGGTTCGAGTCCGTGTGGGGGCACCACTTTAACATCCAGTTGCGTCCGATTTTGACTGATAGTAGCTTGTAGTTGCAGGGTTTCTACCGTCGGATTGTCCGATGTTGTCCTGCCACGTGCGCTGTAATCTACCCCCAAATGGGGTACCAAATTGGGGTACATGCCACCTGGTGACTGGAAGGTACCCCCAATGCCTGTCTTGAGCGACGCACGGATTCGGGCTCTGAAACCTAAGGAGAAGCCCTACAAGCAGGCCGATTTTGACGGGCTTTATTTGCTGGTGAAGCCGAACGGTTCGAAACTCTGGCGCTTTAAGTATCGTTGGCTCCAAAAGGAAAAGCTGCTGGCGCTGGGCAAGTATCCTGGAGTGACACTGGCCGATGCGCGACGGAAACGGGACGAAGCCCGCAGCCTGATCGCAAATGGCGAAGATCCTTCCAGCGTGCGCAAAGACAAAAAAGCCAGAGAAGAGGCAGAGAACAAAGCCACTTTCTCCAAGTTGGCGATAGAACTGCTGGAAAAGAAGCGCAGCGAAGGCCGTGCCGAAGCAACGCTGACTAAGACCGCCTGGTTTCACCGGCTACTTTCCGCAGACATCGGGAAAATGCCGATCACACAAATAACAGCACGGGATATTCTGGTTCCGCTGCAGAAGATGGAAAAAAAGGGCAATCACGAAAGCGCCGTACGGATGCGGTCTGCTGCCGGGGCCGTCTTTCGCTATGCCATCGCCCTGGGACTCGCCGATAACGATCCGACCTATGGTTTGAAGGATGCCCTGATCAGGCCCCAGGTACAGCACCGCGCGGCAATCACTGATCCGGCGCAGGCCGGTGCATTGCTACGGGCTATCGACGGGTTTTCCGGTCAAAGAACGACGCGCCTCGCATTGCAACTGCTGGCGTTGACTGCCCTGCGCCCCGGAGAGTTGCGAATGGCGGAGTGGGATGAGATCGATGAAGCCAGAATGGCGTGGACCGTTCCGGCACATCGCGCCAAGATGCGGCGGCCTCACACAATACCGCTGTCCCGCCAAACCTTCGATCACTTGAAGGAACTGCGCGACCTGACGGGCTGGGGCAAGTTACTCTTTCCATCGGTACGTTCATCCAAGCGCTGCATGAGCGACAATACTTTGAATGCCGCGCTGCGCCGCATGGGGTATGAGAAGGACGAGATGACGGCGCATGGCTTTCGGGCAATGTTTTCCACATTGGCCAATGAATCAGGCTGTTGGCATCCGGACGCCATTGAGCGAGCACTCGCCCATGTGGAAAAGAATGAAATCCGCCGGGCATACGCACGCAGCGCACACTGGAATGAGCGAGTTGAGTTGGCACAGTGGTGGGCAGATCAGCTTGATACGATGAAGAAGGAAAAACTGGGACATGATTGAATGTGAACAGGCCCCGGTAAAACCTGCTGAACACTTGATGCAGGCTTGGATCTATCAGAACAGTTGGTCTCTTGAAGAAGCCGTCCTGTTGGCGCTGGGCATCTCGCCAGAAGATGCCGGAACCGCACAGGTGCTGGAAGACCATAGCGCGCTATTGACCAGAGCGAAGCGGTCAGGTGAACGATTTGGCGCACCCGAGTTCTGGCTTTGGTGGGCGGAACGTAACAACCTGCCGTTCCATACGGATTGGTGGCTTGCCGTCACGCCGGAAGGCCCGATCGCTTTTGATGGCCAGCATTTTGCTCATCGCAGACAGGAAGTGCTCTCCCCCAAGTACGCCAGACAGGAACGACGTCTGATCGGGGAGTGGGCTCGAAAACCCTATTGGACAGCCCGCGAGGCAATCGATTTGTCCCTGAATTTCAAACCATTCACTACAGATGGTTGGCGTGGGAGCGGCCCGGAAACCGGGGAGACGATTCGTGAGCGTGACGACAGGTTCCTGATTTTGGAAAGGGCGTTGGAGATAGGGGAGATCAGTGAGAAGGCGCCTGCCAAGGACTATCTGCACTGGCTGGCGAAACGGGGGTATTATGTGTCCCCTGCATGGCGGCGTGCTGTGGGGATGCCGGGTCACAACAACCGGCACCCGGATAAGGTGGTCGAGAATACAGAAACCGTCGCAGAGAACGAGAAACTTCGAGATATGCTGCGAGCGAAAGATGAGCGCCTGTCTGAATTGGACGCAAAACTAGAGGCCTCTTCCTCTGCCGAAAACAGCCGGGCTCAAAAGTCTGCTAGCACTACACGGATCGCAACGCTTCAAAAAGCCCTCATTGCTTGCGCAGTGGACGGCCACAGTTATACGCCCATTCAAAAACGCTCTGAAGTGCCGAAGCAGATTGCGGACAAAGCTGCTGAACTTGGCTGCGGGGTGGACCAGCAAACGGTTCGTAGGCTTCTAAAGGAGGCCAGTGAGTTGCACGTCAACAGCAACTATTGGAGCGACTGAACCCCTTAAAAGTATAATTCATATCGTGGATCCACGATAGGACTTCGTGGATACTCGCTGCACAAGACCGGACCTCGTCAGCCTTGGACCATCTGTAACAAACATAGATGGACTACGATGCTATTTGACGATCTTCCCGACGATGCGCTGCTGCGCGAAAAGCAGATCCTGCACCCTCACGGTCCCGTACCTGTATCCCGTTCGACGTGGTGGGCAGGCGTCCGCGCAGGGCGCTTCCCTCAGCCTGTGCGCCTCGGACCTCGCACAACAGCTTGGCGTGTTGGTGACATCCGCGAACTCCTGCGGGAGGGCGCTTGATGTACCAGCCCCAGAGCTTTTCTCTTTCCCATAACCGGGCATCTCTGAATGGGGGTGCCGATGGCTAAATTCAACCACACCGCCGCAGTGGGGGATCTGTTCGCAGATCCCTCTACTCCCGTTTCGCAACCGCCTGTGTCTGACACCAATCAAGGTGGGGTTCAGGCTAAAGTTCAGCTTCAGTCCACTCCGCCTTCTCTGACTTCGGCGCAAGTCGCTGCGTTGGAGGCAATTGAAGCTGAAAACCTCGGCAAAGACGAACGATATCTCAAAGACGTTGAAGTGGCCAAACGCTTTGGCATCGCTCGCCAAACAGTCTGGAAACGCGTGGAGCTTGGTGTTCTACCTGCACCGATCAAACTGCCCCCAAACAGCAGTCGCTGGCGCCTATCCAGCCTGCTCGCGTTTGAGAAAAAACTGGCTGGAGCATCACGCCAAACCAAAAAGAAAAGTCGCAAGGCAGGGCACGAAGCATGACACGGGCCCACTACAAGGTGAAGGTCTGCCAGGACCAAGTCTATTCGGTAGATGAACTATGCAAAACCTACAATGTTCGCCGTAATGCCATCACCGACTGGATGAAATCCGGCCTGCGGAAATCAGACGAACTGCGCCCTTTTGTTTTTCGTGGGGCTGAGCTGCAACGCTACCACAATGGCCAGAAGCGCAAACCGCTCGCTAAACTAAAACAGGGTGAGTTCAATTGTTTGAGCTGCGGCAGCGCAGGTTATCCCGCTCCTCAGTCGATCTCGCTGATGACAACCTCCAGTTATAGGTTCATGGCGGTGGGTGTCTGCGCTACCTGCGATGCCCAGGTAACAAAGTTACTGAAAGCGTCAGAATACGACAGCATAGAAAAATGCCTAATGTTGGGTACCAGCCTGACTCTGATAGACGAAAGTATTTGTGAGATCCCAGCTGATACCGGGAATAAACCCGACCTTCGCGAGACGGTTTGGTACCCTACAAACGATCGGATCGTGCATGAGTGGCAAATCTATGCTGGGCGCTTTGAGACTTCGACCAAACGCGCCCATCTGCGAAGCATCCGCATGCTGGAGGTTTTCCTAGGAGGCAAAGCCTTCGATAAGGTCACGCCAAAGGACGCCGCAGACTTTCGTGATCATTTGGTCAATCTTGGCCAAACGCTCAAAGAGCATGGCGGTTTGGGTAATTCTACAATCCGGCACCACGCGTCGCAGGTCCGCCAGTTCTTCGAATGGCTCCGGCTTCAGGACGGCTACAAGCGTTTGAGTCAAAACATCCCGCTCTATCTGGAGCTTCCAAAGGCGGTACACGCCAAAACCCTGCCGCGTGATGATCGCGACTATTTGACAATCGAGCAGGCGGAAAAGATGTTGGAGAAGATGCCAGATCGCACAATTGCAGAGCGTCGTGATCGTGCCATGGTGGCTTGTGCTTACACCAGTGGGTTACGTGCCGCAGCGCTCACTACACTTAGACTGAAACACATTGACCTCTATAAAAGGGAACTAGTTCAGAACGCCTTAGAAATGCGCGCGAAAAATGGGAAGAGCTTTCGCATTGTTTTCTTCCCGCGCACTGAAGCCTTCCAAGAGGTCCTTGTAAACTGGCTTTCGGAGTTGGTTGTACTGGGTTTTACCCAAGACGACGCTGTCTTCCCTGAGCTTGCACATCTGAAACAACACGGTTCAGAGATCAGCCCCGTACCCCCTATGAAATCGCCCTCAGCCGTGTGCTGTGCCTTTAATCTCGCCACCTCCCAGATCGGACGCAAATGCACACCGCACTCTGTTCGTGATACGCTCAAGGCGCTTGAGCGCCCAGCGCGAGAGCAACGTCAACTGGATAGTTGCGCCGATAGAGCCACGTATGGCCCTTCAGATAGGCATAGCGAATGTGAGCAGACATGGCCTCCTCCTTTCAGATTTGGAATGTGGGATGGGATCAGGTGTCTGAGACGAGTCGAACGATCATCTCGAGGGCCGGTTCGCCGTAGGAACCAGCCAAAGGACCGGTGACGGCATGGCCGGTCACGCAGTCTTCAAACACCTCTTCCACGCGGAACAGATGTTCAGGAACGTCATCGAAGGCGCGGACGACCACGACGTCACCGGGGGTCAGCTCCAGCTCAGTCATCGTCGGGCCTCCACGTCCAGAGAACCGACAGCAGAACCAGCGCCGAGACAGCGGGATGAGACCGCGCGACCACCCAGAGCATCGTCGTCAGGACGGCCTTGGGCGGTGGGCGCAAAAGAAAACCCCCGACGAGAACGCCGAGGGCAGACAGGTACTTCATGGATCAAACTCCTGCAGTTGCTTCTTTATTTAGATGCAGGGGTTCTCTCGGTTTCTGGGGGGACGGACGTTCAGGGTTGCTGCGCGGATGGCGGGTTTGCGGACGTAGCGGTCATTGGCTTGAAGTCTTTTTAAACAACAGCGTCGTCCTTGCGGTCGGTTTGGTGCCAGTGTTCGGGACTCGTTAAATGTCTGGATTTTGAAAGCGCCCTTCCCATAGGCTGCTAACCAAAATGGATGAGCGATGGGAGGATGAAATGCTCGATACGACACTGACGGATCAGACACAGGCGTTTCTCGACGCGTTCGGCGAGGCACTCGATAAAGGAGATGTTGAAGCTGCCACCGAGATGTTTCAGGATGACTGCTACTGGCGCGATCTAGTGACCTTCACTTGGAACATCAAAACAGTCGAAGGAAAAGGTCAGGTAGCCGATATGTTGCGGCACCAATTGGCGACGATCAAGCCAAAAGGATGGAAGGTCGCGGACGGCGAGGTTCCGACTGAAGACGGTGGCATCACGACAGCATGGATCGAATTTGAAACTGAGGTTGCGCGCGGTTACGGTTTAATCCGTCTGAAGGATGGGTTGATCTGGACGCTGCTGACCACGATGGTCGAACTCAAAGGATACGAAGAACCTAAGGGCTTTCAGCGTCCTCTAGGAGCTAAACATGGAGCCGGGAAACACCGCACGACCTGGAAAGAAGAGCGGGAACAAGAAGAGGCGGAACTCGGATACAAGACGCAACCTTACTGCCTGATCATTGGCGGCGGACAGGGCGGTATTGCTTTGGGTGCACGTCTTCGCCAGCTCGGCGTGCCTACTATCATTGTGGAGCGCAACGAACGCCCCGGAGACAGCTGGCGCAAACGCTACAAATCCCTCTGCCTACATGACCCGGTCTGGTACGACCATCTGCCTTACATCAAATTCCCAGAGAATTGGCCGGTCTTCTCACCCAAGGATAAAATCGGTGATTGGCTCGAAATGTACACCAAGGTGATGGAGCTCAACTACTGGACACACACGACCGCCAAGTCCGCCAGCTATGACGAGACAACCAAGGAATGGACGGTCGTTGTAGACCGCGACGGCGAGGAAGTAACGCTGAAACCCAAACAGCTTGTCATGGCAACGGGTATGTCAGGCAAGGCCAACATGCCGAGCTTTCCCGGAATGAATAAGTTCAAAGGCGATCAGCACCACTCATCGCAGCATCCAGGCCCAGACAAGTACAAAGGTAAAAAGGCAGTTGTCGTTGGATCAAACAATTCCGCGCATGATATCGCCGCAGCCCTTTGGGAGAATGACGTCGACGTCACCATGGTTCAGCGCTCCTCGACGCATATTGTGCGGTCCGATACTTTGATGGAAATCGGGCTCGGGGATCTATATTCCGAACGGGCCGTCGAAGCCGGCATGACGACCGAAAAGGCAGACCTTATCTTCGCTTCGCTGCCTTATGCGATCCTACATGAGTTCCAGATTCCAGCCTACGCCGCGATGAAGGAACAAGACAAGGAGTTCTATGACGGGCTTGAGAAAGCAGGGTTTTGGCTTGATTGGGGCGACGACGATTCCGGTTTGTTCATGAAATATCTGCGCCGTGGATCAGGCTACTATATCGACATCGGCGCCAGCCAGCTCATCATTGATGGAGAGATCAAGATAAAGCGTGGTCAGGTTGTTGAGGTCGACGAAACCGGCGTAATCTTGGATGATGGAACACATCTCGACGCAGATGTCATTGTCTATGCAACTGGCTACAATTCGATGAATGGTTGGATTGCAGATCTGGCTGGTCAAGAAATGGCTGACAGAGTCGGGAAAGTATGGGGTTTGGGATCGGATACGACGAAGGACCCTGGCCCTTGGGAGGGGGAACAGCGCAACATGTGGAAACCTACACAGCAAGAAGCTCTATGGTTTCACGGCGGGAATCTGCATCAGTCGCGCCACTATTCGCAGTTTCTATCGCTGCAGATAAAAGCTCGAATGGAAGGTATCGAAACGCCTGTTTATGGTCTTCAAGACGTACACCATTTGTCTTAAACGTCGTCGGGCCGGAGCTTTTCCGGCCCCACTTTCCCAAAAGATTACACCCTAAAAAGAACTATCCCTTCAGCAAATCAAAATCAGAAGCGTTCGCAAGATAGACTGCGCGGCTTGTAGTCGAAACTCAGGACTATATTTATTTCTAATGTTCCACCAGATGAGTGACGGCTTTGGGCTCAAGGCAGTCATATGAGTCTTTCAGTCAGATGACGGCTTAGGAACGGAAAGCGGTCATTGATGGTGGTCATTCCGAGAAATTTCGCCCGAAGGTCTGCATTGAACGGCAGCGGTCTTTCGCTGCAACTTGCTTGAACTTCTACTTTGCGGACAAAGCGGTCTATGGTTCTCCAAACAAATCGGCCATCCTTGGGTTTACAGTACACAGTTGTGTAGAGTGGGAAGGATACTTGTCTTCACTTCCGAAAGCGTTTTCGGGTATTAATAGAGTCCCGACATGGGTCCCGGGCGTCCCGACCCTCTCCCGTTGGCTTCCTTGGCTATCAGACGGTGTCGTCCCAATGGTTGGGGCGTTCCGGATCACACGGTAGCAAGGTCGGCAATACGGACAAAGTGGGTGTTCAAGGAACCTTTTAAAGTGCCTTTTCAATGAACTTTGAAAAAAGCTCACCCTGCGAATTGATCCTAAGTTTCGCGTAAATGTTGCGTCTGTGGATGCGGACTGTGCCTGGAGAGATGCCGAGAATTGTGCCGACAGCTTCTGCCGAATGGCCCTTCAACGTGAACTCAACGACTTCTCTTTCTCGTGGCGTCAGAACGCCATCGCCAAATGCCTGGAAAGCAAGATCGACGCGACGACTAACGCCATTCGCTGCGGCGCCGCGGGTCATCGTTGGAAAGTCACTCCAATGTTTGCAACAGGCTGCCCGAACGAGCGGCCATAGAGCGTGCAAATGACGAATTTCCTTGGCTGAAAAAGGCTTCACTGATCGCATGAGCGAGACCACAACCATCCCAGTGCTTGGGATATCGATAAAGTAGCCAATCTCCTCTGCTAACCCAGTCCTTTTGTAATAGCTGCGATAGTATTCGCCCTGATAGAACCTGTCCGGTGCGATATCGCGCATGCGGTACAGACCCGGTGTTATCGGTTTTGTCGCGGCCAAAAAAAATGGATCGAGTACGTAGGGCCCTGCTTGGTAATCCTCAACAAAAATACGCCGTTTGCTTTTGGGAAAATCGTCGTGAAGGTCTATAGGTGCTTCGGTTCCGACATGGCCAAACACCACTGTAAAATCGAATGGTGCGACCTGCCGCAAGCCATCTGCCAAAGCACATGGAAATTCTGGGGTTCCGATCTTCTCCACGACCCTGCCGGCCTCTTCCATCCAATCGTACACACGCTGCTCCAGATTTTCGAAAAGCAGCTCTATACCCCAATTGTGGTATATACAGCTAATCGGAGTTATTGTTACTTTTTCCCTGTTTGAGTGGTATGCCAATAAATGCCAAAAAATCAAGCAAAAGGAAAAAGGCAGTATATGAGCTTTGACATGAGCGTCACCATGCAGACGATTGCGGAACTCCGCGGAGTGACTAAGACCTTCGGGAATGTGGTCGCTGCCAAAGACCTGAATCTTTCCATTGGGAAAGGAGAGTTCCTGTCGTTCTTAGGCCCATCTGGTTGCGGCAAAACCACTGCACTTAGGATGCTGGCGGGTTTCGAGAAACCAACCGAAGGTCAGGTGTTGCTCGATGGCGAAGTCGTCAACGACTTGGATGCGCACCATCGCCCAGTCAACATGGTGTTTCAGCACTACGCTCTTTTTCCTCACCTGAGCGTGTTCGACAACATCGCGTACGGCCTGCGCCAACAACGACCACGCGTAGACAAACAAACAATCGCGACAAAGGTTAAGCAGGCGCTGGAAACTGTCCGTCTGGGTGGGTTTGGCCCACGTCGAATCTGGGAGATGTCTGGTGGTCAGCAGCAACGCGTCGCTTTGGCGCGTGCGATCGTAAACGAGCCCAAGCTTTTGCTGCTCGATGAACCAATGGCTGCTCTGGATCGAAAGCTTCGAAAAGAAATGCAGTTTGAACTGCAGAACCTGCAACGACAACTGGGAATAACTTTTGTCCTCGTCACGCACGACCAAGAAGAAGCGCTTTCAATGTCCGACCGAATTTGTGTGATGGAAGGCGGCAGTATTGTGCAAGTAGGCAGCCCACGCGAACTCTATGACATGCCCCGCAGCCGTTACGTGGCTGGATTTGTTGGCACCTCGAATTTCTTTGATGCAACTGTGACTGACGCAGTAGCCGACCAAATCACTGTGCGTTTAGCGAGTGGCCAAAAGGTGCACGGAACTCCGGAGATTCCAATAGATGCAGGGCAGGAAGTGTGCGTCAGCATCCGTCCTGAACAGATAGCGCTGACCCGCGCGCTGCCCGCAGCTGAAATTGCTCTGCCAGTTACCATTCAAAATCGGATCTTCCTTGGGGAGCACACAGAATACCTTGCGCGCAACGAAGCACTGGGTGATTTCCACGTACTTGTGCCAAGGCAAGCGGAATTGAACGAGGGGACGTTCAATGCAGGAGAACAGGCCTTTGTTTCATGGGGCGAAGGCGCACTGCTGATCCTGGAAAATTAACAAATCCCGCAGTCCAACAACAGAGAGGTTCACAATGACCAAGGATAATGGGACTATTTCCAAGCAAAAGTTCATGGAAGAGCTTCGCCGGTACCAAAAGGGTTCGGTCACACGGCGACATTTTTTGGGCGTGACAGGTCTTGGGATGGCAACGGCCGTTCTGGGCACGGTTATGCCTGGGTTGCGTCCACGCCCGGCATTTGCTGCCGGAGACATTGGCGACCGAGTGATCCTCGCCACGTGGCCGAACTACCATGACGAGATGAACTTCGAAGCCTTCACGGAAGCCACTGGCGCTCACGTTCAGGTCAATGTTTTTGGCTCGAACGAAGAGATGTTGGCAAAACTGCAAGCCGGAGGGTCTGGCTGGGACGTGTTCGTTCCAACCAATTACACGATCACTACGTATGTGGGCGAAGATCTGATCATCCCGCTCGATACGTCCAAACTGCCAAACTACGACGCAGGTTCATTCGAACAGCGCTTTTCAGATGCCGGCTCTGTCGATGGCCAGCTTTACGCGGTGCCGAAAAACTGGGGCACGACCGGCTTTGCAGTGAATACTAGTAAGCTTGACGGCGCTCCGACTCCAACCACATGGAAAGAGTTCTGGGACCTTACTATGGAAGGTTACTCAGGTCGGACAATGGTGCATGATTACCAACTCACCACCATCGGTAATGCCCTGAAATACTTCGGCTACTCCTTCAACTCGGTCGATGAGAAGGAACTGGCGGATGCCGAGAAATTGTTGCTGGATGCTAAACCGCATCTGTTTGCAATCTCGTCGGATTATCAGCCACCGATGCGTAACGGTGACGCGTGGATGACGATGTGCTGGACAGGTGACGGCAAGCAGATGAATGTGGACATGCCTGAGATCGCCTACGTTCTGGGAGCCGAGGGCGGTGAACTCTGGTCCGACTACTACGCTATTCCTAAGGGCGCACCCCATATGGATGCCGCTTATGCCTTGATCGACTTCCTGCTGAACCCGGAAGTTAATGCGAAAGAAGTCCTCGCTCATGGCTATCCATCGGCTGATGCTCGCACCAATGCGTTGCTGCCAAAGGAATTGCTGGAAGATCCGATCCTTTATCCGGCAGCTGACCTTTTGAATGCGCTCGAGTTTGGCGCGGCGGCTACGCTAACCGATCCAAACCGTGCCGAGTTGCTCGCCCGCTTCAAGTCGGCCTAAGCGGCAAGGCCGCAATATCGGAAAAGACGAGGACAATATGACCAAACGAGGCAGAAAAGCACTGTTGCTGGCACCGGCAGGAATATGGCTTTTGGTAATGCTTGCCCTTCCACTACTGGTCGTCTTCGTCTTTTCCTTTGGCGAACGGGGTGCCGCCGGAGGCTATGTTCCAGCGTTCACTTTGGAACAATATGCCAACCTTCCTGCGCGATGGACGGCGTTTAAGAACACCTTGATCCTTGCACCTCTGGGGACTATCGCTGCGTTGGTAATTGCCTACCCGCTCGCCTACTTTCTTGCGGTGCGTTGTTCACCAAAGTGGAAAACTTCGCTGTTGATCCTGGTGATCGTGCCGTTCTGGACATCGATCCTGATCCGGTCATACGCATGGATTTTCATCCTTGGGGGGCGTGGCTTGCCCGCTTTACTGGAGTCGATCGGCATCGATGATGTCCGCCTGATAAATACGCCGTTCGCTGTGCTTGTGGGGATTGTCTATGGGTATCTACCTTTGATGGTTTTCCCAATTTTTGTAAGCTTGGACAAACTGGATAAACGCCTTCTGGAAGCCTCAGCGGATCTCGGCTCCACTCCGTGGCGTACGTTCCGTCAGGTAACACTTCCTCTGTCGGTACCAGGTATCGCAACTGGCTGCATGCTGGTCTTCATCCTACTCATGGGCGAATTTCTGATCCCAGCGATCTTAGGTGGCGGAAAAGTGTTTTTCGTCGGAAATGCGCTGGTGGACCTGTTCTTGCAGTCTCGAAACTGGGCGTACGGTTCGGCGGTCGCAATGACGCTGGTTGTCGTAATGCTTGTCACTGTCTCAATTTACATGAAATTCATCTCGCGCCTGGGTGGCCAGCGCGAAGATGTCTCGCTGATGTGAGGGTCCGATGCGTTTTTACGCGACTTGCGTCTACCTTTTTCTCTATATTCCAATCGGCATCATCGCGCTTTTCAGCTTCAATGCCGGACGACACGCAAGCCAGTTCATGGGGTTCTCGACCCAATGGTATGGCAAAGCGCTCAACAACCCATTTGTTATGGACGCGCTCGAGACCAGTCTGCTTGCGGCATTCATAACTGCTTGCCTCGCATCCACACTCGGAACCATGGCCGCCATCGCTTTACAAGGGGTTAAGGGATGGCTCCGAACTTTGTTCGATGCGATGATTTATATTGCGATAATGATACCAGGTATCGTCATCGGTATCGCGACACTCATTGCCCTGGTCACCGTATTCGGCTGGCTAAACCCGCTTCTTGTGAGCCTATGGCCCGATGGAGCAAATCCCCCACAACTTTCCATGGGGATGCCCACTCTTGTCGCCGCACACACCATGTTCACAATGGCGCTGGTCATAATCATCGTACGTGCAAGGCTTTCGGGTATGGACCGTGCCCTCATGGAAGCCTCAGCTGACCTCTTTGCGACGCCCTGGGGCACCTTTCGGCAGGTGACCCTGCCGTTGATAGCACCGGCAATTTTGGCGGGCTTCCTGCTCAGCTTCACTTTCTCATTTGATGATTTCATCATAGCGTTCTTCGTAGCTGGCTCAGAAACAACCCTGCCTATCTACATATTCTCATCCATCCGACGCGGCGTAACGCCCGAGATCAATGCCATCGGCACTATGGTTATGGGCGCGTCGCTCTTGTTGCTCGTTGCAGCGCAACTGCTTTTGCGCCGAGGCGCCTCAAAATCGAATAGTTAAATAAAGGAGCCAAGTGAAATGCGGCTTGCAGGTAAAGTCGCGCTCGTGACGGGCGCGGGATCAGGAATTGGTCGGGCGGGTTCAATGGCAATGGCACAAGAGGGTGCGCATGTTGTGGTAACGGATCGCGATGCAACTCTTGCTGAAGACACTGTGGCCGCGATCGTTGCGCAGGGGAATCAAGCATCTGCCCTACAGCTTGACGTGACTGATGACGATGCCCTTACCAAAGCCATAGACGAAGCAGTAAAAAACTTCGGTCGGCTTGACGTGTTGCACTCTCATGCTGGGTTGCAGATCGAAGGAACGCTGGAAGAAGTGGAACCAGATGGAATGGATGCATCTTGGGCATTGAATGTCCGCGCTCACTTCATTGCCGCGCGCGCAGCCGTCCCCCATATGAAATCACAAGGTGGAGGCAGCGTGATCGTCACGGCCTCCAATTCTGGGGTTCAATACGACCGGGGGATGATCGCCTATGCGACTACAAAGCACGCAGCTGTTGCGATGGTTCGGCAGATGGCAGCCGACTACGCTGTCCATGCAATCCGTTTCAATGCCCTTTGTCCAGGATTTGTAGACACCCCCTTCAATGCAGGCTTCGAAAAGCAGATGGGTGGCCGTGCCAAACTGGAAAGCTACATCGAGCAGGCGATCCCTATGAGTCGGTGGGCGACAGTTGAAGAGATTGGCCATGGGATCGTCTATTTAGCTTCAGATGAATCCGCTTTTATGACGGGGCAAGCCTTGGTTATCGATGGCGGTGAATGCATTTAGTGATGGGTTAGACCGCTCAAGAGAATGTCTATCGCCGCACTTCATTTTTGGCGAGCACATTTCAGTCCGCTTTGGGCTCGATGCGGACATTCAGTTAATAGCGCCCAATGTCTGCAATGCGGACGAAGCTGTTGTTCGCTGCTTTGCAGCAGTCAGCTTCTGCACAAAACTATGATAAAGCGGTTACATTCAGAATTTCAGTTCCTGTGAACGCCTTTGCCGCCGCCACTGTTTCCGCCCTTGCCGCCTTTGCCGCCGCCACTGTTTCCGCCCTTGCCGCCTTTGCCACCGCCACTGTTTCCGCCCTTGCCGCCTTTGCCGCCGCCACTGTTTCCGCCTTTGCCGCCAGGCTTGCTTCCGGCCTTTCCACCTCCACGGTTTCCACCTTTACCGGGCTGGCTACCTTCATTGTCTACGCCTTTGCTACCGCCAACGTTTCCGCCTGTACTGCTTTTGCTGCCACCACTACTGGCATTGTTTTTGCCGCCGCCAGCGCTTGTCGAATTGCTTGCAACTTCAGTAGTGACGCCGCTGCCCACACTGTTTCTGTCAGAGCCAGCTTTGGTACTCTCACCACGTTCTATTCCCGAATTGAAGATACCCGACAACTTACCGAACAGATTGCCGTGTTGCATGGGAGGCTTTGCCAATACAGCTCGCGCAACAACCTGGGGCTTGGCCACTGTTGGCGGCTTCTGAAAAGAGGGCGCCGATTTAGCTCCATCTCCGGACACCCAGAGCTCTAAAAGCCCCCGTTTTGGTGACGGTACGAAACTGGTAAAATCTCGTGCGACGCCGTCGAAAAAGTTCGCCAAGTCCTCCCCCATACGCTGGTCTTCTAGATGGTAGAAGCGTACTTGCGTATTTTTTATTGTGAAGGGTGATGACGCAACGGATTCCACCGAAATTCCCTCTGCCTCAAATCGTTCTAGGACACTTCGGCGACGCTCCTGTGGAAGGTTCTTCGGTAAATGCACGACAATGAAAGTTTCGCTTTCCAAAGAAAGTGGTGAGGCCCAAAAATCTGATAAGGCAAAGGATGCCGGGTCCACCTCCTTGAGAAGTGACGCTGACTTAATTGAGATTGGCGCCGGAGGGCTGGGCCAGTTTTCAGTATTGGACACTGTTATGTAGTCGGGGAGTTCCAAGACTGGGCTATATTGTGCAATTGCGGGTCGTTTTCCTGCATGGCCTGTCTGGATAACATGTATGGTTTCTTCACCCGACACCATTTCAATTGGTTTTGAGAATTTAGAGAAGGCTTCCGGTCGCTCTTCGATGTGCGGCAAAGTCATGCTTCTCAGCGTGGTATTCGTCATTTTGGGAACGGAAAGCTTTGGTTGTGAAGGAGCAGGTGAGATACGAATGTTGTATCCGTTGCTTTGGAATGAAGATCGATAGTTTGAAATGTTTTTGCTAAAACTTACAATTTGCGCTTGGAAATGGCTGGAGTTCGCGTACAGCAATCCAACGGGGGCAATGAGAAAGGCCAAAAGAACTCCAAGTTGTGGGTTCATCCACGTTCCTGATTTCTTGGAAAAGCTAGAAGTTTCAGTGGGCGTTTTAACGGGAACAATTATTGCTTCGCGTGACCTGAGAGATTTTGCTTTACCTGACTGTTCGACATCTATTTTTCTCTTGGAAGTAGGACGAGAAGAGGCGTGTTTCCTTGGTTTTTCGGCATTGGTCAGTGTAAATTGGGTCAACTCTTCGGCAGGTGGTTCTTGGATAGGCTTTTTGACCTCGACTTCATCAATATCCGAAGCCCAGGACATGACATTCAGCTTTGTTTGACCGTCCGTGCCAATAACAAGCTTGGCTTCATTATAAGTCGTATCAAGCTTTTTCCGGACACCCAGAACTTTTAGAGTTTCGGTGCCCTTTTGGCTATTTGGAACTTTTTGCTTGGTTATTTTTTGCAGTACTTCTTCACGCTGTGCGCGGGTAATCGCCATTCGCGTGAGCATATTGTTCTGACGATTTTTTTTGTCGGAAACGCCCTTTTTCTGATTTTGGTCAGGAGACCGGTTCAGCAGTACTTTTTCTCGCTGTTTTCGCGCTTCGGCTAATCGTTTTGCCCATTCTTCAGGGTCATAGGGAAGATTACCGTGCTCAGCGTGGTGTTGTTCCGCGATATTTTCATGTTCAGTCACAACTTAGCTCACTAACTTTTGGGCCAAGCAGCTAAATTGTGTCCTAGAGAAGCGGAGCGTTAACCGAATTTGGCGCATCGTCTGTTTGCTAGGGGGGCGCAATGGGCTCAAGAGAAGCAATTTGTCGTGTTTTTGTCAACAATTATAGAGTTTTTAAGCCAGATTTTGACCAAGTATTAACGCTAAATGAGTGGCCGCTTTGGGCTCAGAGCAGACGTTCGGCAGAATTCAGTGAAAGTCTGCTACGCGGACAAAGCCGTCTCAGGCCGGCGCTGCAGATTTCGCATTTCCACCGACAACCCACAAACACAACACCGCAAGCAAAACCTCTATCGCAAATGCGGCAAGAATGTTTTCGGATGGCCAACCATCGAGGACGAAACTGATCGTCCTGCCCACGGCGAAAGCTGAGAAAACCGTAGCCCCAAGCAAGGCTGAGGCCTGGACCAACTTTTTGTAAAATGCTCCGCACAAAATGATCAGGCCAAGTACCGCGAGATTGGCAGCAGGTGCACGCAACTCACTCATCAGGTTTGGCTGCGGCGAGAGTACGATGCCGTAGTTGGCGTAGAAAGACTGTGGGTCCAGAGTGATGGCCAGACCTATAGCGAATGCAGTTAATCCGGACATGCCCAAGATAAGTCTGCCTCTAAGTTCAGGTTTCATGTTTGTCTCCAATGTCCTTTGGCCTGGCTTAAGCGGCTTTGGTCCACGCGCCAGACATTTCAGCTTTGTTTGCGAAGTCGGCGAAGTCGCGTGGCGCGCGTCCAAGCGCACGCTGGACCCCGTCCGCGAGGTTCGCATTGCGCCCGTCCAGCGTTTCACGCGCGATGTCCGTAATCACATCAGCAATCATCTCGCCATTCGCATGGGCAATTTCCGCGTGGAAGTCTTCGAATGAAATTGGCAGGTATTGCACAGTCCGTCCCATGGCACGCGAAAGCTCTGCGGCAATGTCAGCAAACGTCATGAGGCGTGGTCCCGTGACCTCGTACAGTTCGCCGTCGTGTCCTTCTTCTGTCAAAGCAGCTACGGCAACATCGGCGATGTCGTCCACGTCGATGATTGGTTCGCGTACATCACCGGCGGGCATCGGCAAGACACCTGCCATGACCGGACCAAGCAATGCCCCTTCAGAGAAGTTTTGTGCAAACCATGCTGCACGAACGATAGTGAACGGAACTCCGGAATTGCGTACGACTGCTTCCGCTCGTTCCGCATGAAACTCGCCACGCCCGGTTAGCAGCACAAAACGCCGTAATCCCTTTTCACGAGCCAATGCTGTGAAGGCTTCGACTTGCTCAACCGCGCCTGGAAAAGCGATGTCAGGAAAGTAAGAAATATAGGCAGACGAGACGCCTTCCAGGATTGCGGGCCAGGTCTGCGGTTGTTCCCAGTCAAATGGCGTTTCACTGTTCCGCGATGCGCGCCGGACTGTCTGCCCTTTTTCTTCCAGACGTGTCGCGATCCGCGATCCGGTTTTGCCTGTTGCGCCAAGTACAAGAATGGTTTGCTGTATCATTGGTCATCTCCATGAGTTCACTTGATGGCCCGAAATTAGGCAATCAATAGAGATGTTCTATTCTTCAGAATCCGATATTCTTATTCGATCGTCCAAATTCGATAGACGAAGAGCTAAATTTCAGCCAAGGTCCCCACATGAACAAGGTTGAACCGCATGTCCCTGACCCAGATGCACTGGCACAGCCGATCGGCGATCCGCTGGGGGAAATCCTCCATTTGCTGAAATTGACAGGTACATTCTATTGCCAGTCCCGCATGACTGCACCATGGGGCGTATCGATACCGGGATTTCCCGGCGTACTGAGTTTTGCGGTCATCACACACGGGCGGTGCTTGATGAAGGTCGGTGACGATGACCCGTTCGAGGTCGAAAAAGGCGATCTGGTCTTGATGACCAACGGAGCTCCGGTCGGTTTCTTTAGCTCAGATGACACGCCGCTTTTGACGCTGGAGGAGTTGCCCATTCGCAAGGTAACCGAGCTTTATGAAACACTGGAATACGGCGGCGGCGGCGCGGAGACGGGCATCATGTACGGCTTGGTCCGAATAGATCACGCCGCCAGTGATATGTTGATGCGTTTGCTTCCGGATGTACTCAAAATCGACCCGTGGGAGGAGGACGCCGGAAGCTGGTTACAGGCAACTTTGCAATTCATCGCAAAAGAGGCGCGGGAATTGAGACCGGGCGGCGAAACCGTGATCACGCGACTGGCCGATGTGGTTGTCATTGAGGCCATTCGTCGTTGGCTGAACAGCGCACCCGATGCAGATCGAGGCTGGTTAAAAGCTGCGCGAGACCCGCAGATCGGGCGCACGATAGTCGCGATTCACCGTGCGCCTGCTGCGGGTTGGACAGTCGAGTCTCTCGCGGAGGTTGCTGGTATGTCCAGATCCGCTTTCGCGGCACGGTTTACTGAGTTGGTAGGCGTTCCAGCAATCCAGTATCTTGCAACGTGGCGTATGCACCTTGCCAGCGAAAGGTTGGTGTCCACCGATCAACCAATCTCGCAGATTGC
This sequence comes from Ruegeria sp. HKCCD7296, assembly GCF_013110775.1. Classification (NCBI taxonomy): domain Bacteria; kingdom Pseudomonadati; phylum Pseudomonadota; class Alphaproteobacteria; order Rhodobacterales; family Roseobacteraceae; genus Ruegeria; species Ruegeria sp. HKCCD7296. The sequence continues at coordinate 16,557 of NZ_WVRF01000021.1, read as the reverse complement.
CGCTGACATCGGATACTTGTCAGAGCCTGCGTTCAACAAAGCCTTTAAACGGGTATTTGGCGCACCACCGGGAAAAATCAGAAAGAACGGAGTTCATTCCGTATCCAGGCGAAACTTGAGAAACTGAGCATCTTCGTATTCGATCTCGCCGATGTGTTTGGCACCGAGTTTCCGGAGCGCACCCAGATTTTTTCTACTTGGTGGCAGCAGAAACGTGACAAAGGGGATACGTTTGTCAGCAATCGCAAAGTCGATTGCCATTTTGGAAATCCGTTTCCCAAGGCCAAAGGCGTCGGGCCGCAAAACCAACCCAAAATCCCATTCGTCATCTTCTTTTTGAAAGCCCCCCCAACCAACATACCGACCGCCTGACAAAAATGCCCAATGTCCAAGACCGTCCCGTGCCCAGTAGCCTTCCTTCTTGGCGATAAACTCTCTTGCGACGTCAACATTCCATTTGAACGTCAAAAGCGGCATATGCTCTGCTACCCGGGGGTCGGACATATGAACCGCAATGTCATTCGGATCGATTTCCGAAAGGCGTGCAAATGAAATCCCATCTTTTATCATTATACTCATTTGATGGCCCGAGCTGTCCCTTGCATGCAAAGTAATTATGGCGCGAATACTGTTTCACAGCTTTCTCGCGACAATGTACCGGCTCGGCAATAACCCGGCTTGATCCGCTGTCTCGACGATATCGAAGCCCGCAAGTTCAATGGCGAGCTGGAGTTCAGCTACGGATACAAAATTTACGAACGGAGCTTTCCCGAGCACCTGCATAATCGGGATCGCTATTCGGCTGATTATGCCATATTTGAACCCTCCACTCTCTGGAGCGCAAACGGTCTTGGAAATGAATACCCCACCGGGTTTTGTAAGGGTCGCAATGTGTTCGAGTGCATGGCCCATATCGGGCACAAGGTGCAGTAGATTATGTGCGAGGACAGCGTCGTAAGAACCGTCGTTAGGATCGTGCTGCAGAACCTCGGCCACTTTGAACGTTACATTCTCCAGCTCTTCTTCAGCGAGTTTTTCGTTGGCGATTTCGATCATCCCCGGTGCGAGATCGGTGGCAGTGACTTGAGCCACATGTGGTGCCAGTAGCAACGCGGTTGACCCCGTCCCACACCCGATTTCCAGCACGCTGTCTTCGGCTTTCAGGTAGGACTTTGTACGTTCGAGCGTGTTCAGATACCCTTCCATATTTCGGATAGGATCAGCCGCATATTTGCGCGAAATCTTGCTCCAAAATGCGGTATCTTTGGACAATGCAGCCATATCGTTTCTCTTTTCCTTTGTTGTCACCGCAGCCAATATCTTAAAACGCCGATTTATTAAATTGCCAGATATTGCAGAACTGTTATGCATTAATGCATGAATTGGAAGGCTATCAATTTCGATTGGAACCAGGCTCGGTCCTTTCTTGCAACGGCAGAAGAAGGCTCGTTTTCCGCCGCGGCGCGCGTGCTTGAGCAGACCCAGCCAACCGTCGGTCGTCAGGTCGCCGCGCTGGAACAGGCGCTTGGCGTCACCTTGTTTGAAAGGGTTGGCAAGTCGCTTAATCTGACAACAGCCGGTGCTGAGCTTTTGGTGCATGTCAGTGAAATGGCAAATGTCGCTAACAGAATTTCTCTGACCGCAACAAGCCAGTCACAAGCAGTTGAAGGGCAAGTCAGGATCACTGCGTCCGACGTGATGTCAGCCTATCAGCTACCGCCTATTCTCAAACAGATCAGGCTCGCGGCACCGCGGCTTGAGATCGACGTTGTCGCAGCAAATGACATACGAGACATACAGCGGCGCGAGGCAGATATCGCAATTCGGCATGTGCGCCCGACACAGCCGGATCTGATTGCAAAGCTCGTGGCAGAAGCGACGGCACATTTTTACGCTGCCCCTTCATACCTCGAACAGGTTGGGCGACCACGAAATGAAGACGAACTTGCTAAGTTGGATTTCGTCGGCTTTGGCGATGTTGACACGATGATTGGATTTCTCAATCCGGCTGACATCGAAGTAACCCGCAAGAATTTTCGGATTGGATCGCAGAGCGGGATAGTGTCATGGGAGCTTGTGCGCCAAGGCTTCGGCATTAGTGTTATGTCAGACGATGTGGCGGCCCTTACACCCGGTGTGGAGCGTGTTCTGCCCGAACGCGAACCATTCAAATTTCCTATCTGGTTGGCCACACACTCTGAGTTACAAACAGCGCGAAGGATCAGGTTGGTTTTTGATCAGCTTGCAGACCATCTCGGCTCGCGGACAAATTATTGAACGTGCGTTGGTCTGGTGTCGTGAACCGGAGTCTGCTTCGGGCTCAGAGCAGCCATTCGCTATGTTCCGTCTAACTGACCTCTTTGCGGACAAAGCAGTGGTTCAACTCAGACGCGAGAAAACCTCCCCACACATATGGCAAACTGGCTCGATGCCGTGATCAGAACCTGACCCTAAACGCCAGCCCAACCAATGGTGCAGTGTCATACCTTTGCCGACTGATTTCTACTCCGTTCGCATCATCTAAAGTCAGGCGGCCATCAAATTCTGCGCCCGCAAACACGCTCATTGAAACCCCAGGATTCGGATTGTACCCAAGAGAAAGAACTACAGGGATACTCTTATCTTCACCCACCCCATCCGGGGCGAGGCCATCCCCATCTAACCTGAAACGAATTCTCTCTGAGCGTGCGGTCAACGAAAGGTCGATAGCCTCATTTAGAGCGTAGCTCAGCGACAACCCGGGGCCTTGCGTTGCTCCGACACCAGAGCCAGTGTTCAAATTCCAGCGGTCATTTATGTCCCAGTCGATAAGCAGAGCCGGAAAAAAATCAGTACCGCTTTCGTCAAATTCAGAAAACGCGCCAAAGGCCGGACCTATCGTTAGGCGCTCGTTCAGTTGCCATGCAATACCTGCAAAAACACCGTAGGTTCTACCGTCAGATGAGGAGGCCCCGCTTTGGTAGTCCCACCTAATCTGTGGCGAAACAAAAACCGTTGTTGTATCCCCCACACGAAACCGGACAGGAACAGCTACGCGAAGGTCCCGGATGTTTTCCCAAGGCTGGTTGTTAGATTGGCTGAAATTATAATCCAGCTTGCCAAAGCTGGTGGAAAGCCCAACGCTGCTTCCGCCTTCTAGATTGTAAAGTGCGGTAGCACGTAGAAACGCTCGACTTGCAGAGAACTTCCCACCGCCACTCAAATCCGCATCCCCTTGAAACGCGGCAAGCCCATCAACCTGATACGCCCATCCTAACCGAGGCTGGGCAGCCGACGGAAACGCAGTGAACCCAAGAAAAACAAATCCAAAGCAGCACGTTAGAAGAAGATTTTTCATCTGACATTTTCCACGTGAGATTGGTTTCCTTTTGGGATGCCATTGCTGGACGAGCGGTTCAAGTCCTATACCCGCACAATCATCTGAGTGCTTGCGTTTTGTGATGAATGGGTAGAGTGATCCGGCTGGAGCGGTTTTTCATGGCAGGAGTTCCTCGATCTTGTTCGTAATGGACGCCGAAAGCGGATCAACGGTCGACCTGTAGGTTTCTGCGACTGTGCCATCGGGACCGATCAAGACCTTGTTGAAATTCCACCTTGGCACGAATCCTTCCTCCTCTTTCAAGGACCGGAAGAAAGGGTGAGCGTCAGGGCCGGTCACGTGTGTTATCACGCCCATCGGCAAATCGATTCCGTATTGCAGTTCGCAGAAATCGCGCACTTCGTCGTTGGTGGCCAGTTCTTGCTTGAAGTCATCCGAAGGGACCGCGACAACAACCAATCCGCGGTTGCGATACCGATCATAAAGGTCTTGAAGCCCCCGGTATTGACGGGTGAACGCGCATTGGGATGCCGTATTGACAACTAGAACCGGTTGACCGTTCCAATCTGACAAAGACAAGGTTCCCCCGTCAATCGAGTCAAACTTCGCGTCAAGTTCAAGGGCGCGCACTTGTTCGCCTAGCAATAGCAAGCCGCAAAGCACAATTATCCGTAACATTCCACACCTCCATTTTCATAGTTGGATACGGAAGAACAATGCGGACGGATTTCATTTTGTGGACATAGCGCGCGGGCCGCGTGCAACTGCCGGCGGTCGCAACTCAGAGATAGAAAATTGGGGAAGTTCGAAAGCTCAATTCAGGCCCATTTTCAAAAATTATCTTGTTCCTCAGTGGCAACGTCAAAATGGCTTTACCCGAATATATTTGAAATCGATCGTCGCTGGGACGCAGAAAATCATACCAGAACTAGTAATGCACTCAGCACTTTGAGAAGCGCAATACTGTAATTTGAACCTCTGTACTTTGAACTTCCGCGCTACGACGGGCTTTAGACGCAATAAAGAAGAAGACGTTTTCTGCAGGCTAAACAACGCCTGCATTGCTGACGTGGTCGCTTTCAATACCGGGCAGATATCTACCCGTGGATCAACGCTGAAGGGTCAATCAATTTGCTGGCAGCAGCTGTGAATTCGGCAATCACAATTTGACTTTTCCTTTGTTAGGCAGACTTCTACTTGCAGATCATTTTATTGAAACTGAACCTTGGTCCAAAACAGTTGAAAGAAACTACAATGTCGCACACACCTCGATCCTTTTCTCACATAGGGCTTTCTGTGCCAGACGTTGATGAAGCCGTAAAATTTTATTCTGAGGTATTTGGCTTCTACGTCATCATGCCGCCGACAGACGTTCTCGAGGATGATAGCGATATTGGTGTAATGTGCACGGATGTCTTTGGACCAGAATGGAAAAAACTGCGCATAGCTCACATGGCGACTGCGGATCGTGTTGGGATTGAGATTTTCGAGTTCGACGGGAATTATGCGCCTGAAAACAACATGGACTACCGGCGCAATGGGACATTTCACTTTTGCATCCAAGATCCCGACGTGGAAGGTCTGGTGGAAAAAATCGTAGCGGCAGGGGGAAAGCAGCGGATGCCCATTCGTTACTATTATCCGGGCGATAAACCTTACCGGATGGTCTATGTTGAAGATCCATTCGGTATTGTGTTCGAACTATACAGCCATTCCTATGAATTGACGTATTCGTCCGGCGCTTACAATTGAGAAACAATTCAATTTGAAGGCTGCTTTGGCTCCAAATAACCGTTCTCTGCGTTGCAGCGCCTCTCAAGTTTTTGAGCGACTGCTTTGAGGTCTGAGCGATCGCTAGTTTCAATTCGCTTCAACGACCGCTTTGCGGACAAACCTGCCGTTCGTTGAGGTCACTCTCAAGATTTAGCCAAACTCGGGAGATTGGGCCAAAGATCACTGTTTTCTCCACGAAGATGCATCAACGTTGGTCGCTCGACTAATAGACAAGACCGCTTATGGATCTGTAACGCCAATCTCGCTCAATGCTTCACCCGCAGCACTGCTTGGCTGGCTGATACCTAAAATAGTGCTCAGAGTGACGGCCACGTCCACCGTGGAAACGGGACGGCTGACGCGAGTTGGTTTGATACCTGGACCCGCGAAAATGATTGGAACATGCGTGTCGTAGCGCCAAGGCGAACCGTGCATTACGGCAATTGGACCTTCCTCGAAGAGAAATGAATAAGGTGTCTGAACAACATAAATGTCGCCAGAACGTGTTGGGTGATAGTTTCGCCGAATGTGCTCCTCAAGGGTATGCCCTCGTTGTTCAGCAAACGGTTCAGTTGGCATCGCAAGCTCAATGCCCGGTGCAGCCATCAAGTTTTCGACGATGCGTCGCTCGATAACACGCCTGTCGGCGCCTGACGCTTCAATCGCGGCATTGTCCAGATATACGTAAGGACGAAAAAAGAACTGTATTGCGGATTCCACTCCGAACTCATCGGCGATGACCGAATTCAAATCTATCATCAATGCTTCGGTGGAGTTTCGGAATGTCGAAAGCCCGGCCTCGGCCATCTCCTCTGGCGCTTCCGGCATGCCATGGTCGGCGGAAAGCACGTACAGCACATTCGCACGCCCAACCTCTTGATCCATGAACTCAAAGAAATCTGCCAGTGTCTCATCCAAACAACGCACCATTTCTTCATTTTCTAGGCTGGATGGTCCGAAGAAATGGTTGGTTGCGTCTACACCTGAAAAACTGACGCTTAGGTAGTCGGGCCATTCGTCATTACCGAGCCCTTCCTCTTTGACCACAGTTTTCGCGAAATTGGCCGTGATCCGGTCCCCATGTGGCGACAACAAGACCTGTGTGTAGTAGAGACCGTCGTCCGGCTTCCCATAGAAATGCGGGAAAGTGCGACCGAACGTGCCAAGGTTCGTTACGAAGGAGCGTTCAATTCTTTCCATTATGTAAGGTGCGTCTGAACACTCCGGCCACCACTCACTTTCGATCTTCGCATCTGCGGGGCGCTTAGAGTTCCAATCGAGAACCCAATCAGGATACGCGTCGTAGTAAAATTCACTTGTTTCAAACGCTCCTGTGGCCGTCGACAACCAAAAAGCCTTTCCAGAGTGTCCCGCCATTGCAACCGCTGAACGGTCTTTACCAGATACGGAAAAAACTTTTGATCGCCCAACATTGGCTTTTACCAGTTCATCTCCGAAAGTCGTCGCCAACAAGTTAACGGGAGAACGTCCCGACGTCGCAGCGGCGGCTTGCGTCGGGTCGACTTGTTCAACGTTTCCACCGAAGCCAGGGACTGGCAACATCGGGTAGTCCGGATCTTCAATATTGTAACCCAATCGCTCTTCAGCCCTGTTGAACCAGGCATTACCAATCATTCCATGTTCGGAAGGATGGGCGCCAGTAGCGAGGGTCGCGTGACCAACGATGGTTTCGGTGTTGGCGTGACGATGATGAGCGTCAGTGTACCAGACGCCGCTTTCCATAAGCCTTTTGAAGCCGGCTTCGCCGAAGGCGGCCTCATAACGAGAAATCAAGTCTCCGCGCAGTCCATCAATTGTGATTTGCACAACGAGGCGGATGTCTTCCGTTGCACTAGCTGCCGTCGTGGAAATTGAAAAAAGAAGTGTTGAGACTAAGGCAAATGATCGCTGCATCTATGACCTCATAGAACTATCCAATTCTCTAAATACCAGCATCTGCGTCCACCGACTACTGAGGGTCATTAAGAAGCTCTTTTGAACTTCCGCTTTGGGCTCAAAGCAGTCTTTCGCCGCGTAATGCATGAATGACCGCTGTGCGGACTAAACTGACGTTTAACGAATTGACCGCGCGGGTATGGGGATCCCACGCGGCCAGACAAGATGAAAAATCGCGCGCTTTCACTCACGCCAAATACCATAGGAGCATAAATTCACCGGCTCAACGAAATGCCGGCGATGGGTGCTTTGGAGGCCGATATTTAAACAGTAACGGCATCAATAACGTCCAACAGATCCCTATTGTTCCGGTCAATTTGGCAAAAGATGCTCGGGAGATTATCAGTCGACGTTTTTACGCGCTTAAAGGTCTGCTCCGATGGCAGAACTCAATTGGACGCTACGTTTGCCGGCGATTCCAAACCTGAGATTTCGAGGATCAATTTTCGACGGATTGCTTCTGCAAGATCGTCTTCATTCGCCGCAGTTACGACAAAGGCGCCGATACCACCGATTATCTGCTGTTGGTAGATTTCGGCGAGATCCGGATAACGGCCCGGCGTGTCGCAGAACCGGCAAAGGATTGGAAGCCCGTTGATCGTTATGCCAGACGCAACCACTTCTTCTCGTGCGGTTGATATCGCGGGTCCTGAAAAACTGTTCGGGCTGTCACCCGAGAAATCTATAACTTTTCGCCAACCTTCAAATTCGTTCTGCTCTATGAGCCTCTTGGCGTCGAGCAAGGCTGCCCCGATTGCATTTCGCCCATAGGCTTGCCGAGGCGGGCCTATCAATGCTTCTGCAAATACCTGTGCGCTTTTTGCTCCATCGATTTTGGTCCAATCGACAACAATTGCGGTATTCGCAGCCCACTCAACATAGGTCACCGCTATGGCGCCATAAGCTGTCTCCTGTATTGCAGCAAGCACGCGAGGATCGGTGATTGCGTTAGCGTATCCTTGGCGCTGAAACTCGATTTCCGCCTCGGTTATTGAACCAGACGCATCTGCCAACAAAACGAGTTCCAGTTCCACCTCTTCGGAGAGAACAGGCAAACCAAACAGGATGAATAGTACGGACAGGATGCGCATACAGAAAGGGTAGCGTATCTCTACAGCTTTGAAACCACTTAACGCTTGATAAGGGATACTTATCGAGTGTGATAGAGGTTTTTGGACTCATCTGAAGTAATGAGCGAAACGCCCTGTTTTTGCATGAAAGGCAGTTTTCCGAACAACCGAAAACTTTGCAACGGAACCACTTGGAAACTGTATTTACGAGGTGTTCTGATTAGCCCAATTTCACTGAGATTTGAGGAGTGCGCTTGCATGTTTTAAATATCTGAACAATCTGCGAGTAGGTTTGTGGTCGTTTGCAGATCACTTGAGAAATGCCGATCCATCTTAATGAACCCGCATGAGAGATCAGGAGGCCAGATGGCGCAGTCACACGATCCCGAGCAGCCCGTTGCCCTGTCGCAGGACCCGCACAAGCTTCGGGACAGCGGCGAAAAGAACCTGGAAACTGCGATTGGGCGCGAGATCAAGGCCCTGCGTGTGCAACAGGGCACAACGATTGCTGAATTGGCGGCACTGACCGGTCTGTCCATCAGCATGTTGTCCAAGATTGAAAACGGCGCGACATCCGCGTCGCTGACGACGCTGCAGTTGCTGGCAAACGCGCTTAGCACTCCGATCACTTCATTCTTTCGTCGGTATGAGGAAACGCGCAATGCCGTGCATACCAAGGCTGGTAAAGGGGTCGAAACCGACAGGGCCGGTACACGAGCCGGGCATCAATACAATCTGCTAGGCCATTTGGGGGCCAATGCCAGTGGCGTGGTTGTCGAACCTTACCTGATCACGCTGACAGAAGAATCGGACAGGTTCCCAACCTTTCAGCACGACGGAATCGAAATGTTGTACATGCTCGAAGGTGAGGTGGATTACCGTCATGGTGACGATATCTATTCGCTGAAACCGGGAGACACGCTGTTTTTCGACGCAGACGCGGCGCACGGGCCCGAGGTTTTGGTGAAACTTCCTGCCAAATACCTTTCCATCATCTCTTATCCGCAAACGAGTTGATGCGTCTTGCATCGTCCCGACAAGCCCGAGGTGCGTCTTTCGGACCCGCTGTGTCGTGCTTGTGGTTTAGGCACAAATATTTCCCTCCAGGAAAAAATATTTCTTGAAGTTGTTTTTTGATTTTTGGCCTGCTAGCGTTCCTCACGGCGAAATTTCAGAGGGCAAAAGCCATGTGCGGAATTGTTGGCCTTTTTTTGAAAGACAGGGCATTAGAGCCTGAGTTGGGTTCAATGCTGACGGACATGCTGGTCACGATGACGGACCGTGGCCCGGACAGTGCAGGTATCGCGATATATGGGGCCGAGGCGGACGGCGCAGTCAAGCTGACCGTGCAATCCGACACGCCAGAGGCGGATTTTGCGACCCTTGCCGTGGATCTTGGGGCCGCCATTGGTGCCGAAGTGACCCTGCGCGCAAATTCCACGCATGCGGTTCTGGAGTTGGCCGGTGACAAGGCTGACCAAGCCCGCCAAACGGTGCGAGAGTTACGTCCGGGTTTGCGGGTGATGTCGGATGGCGCGGCCATCGAGATTTACAAAGAGGTTGGCTTGCCCCGCGATGTGGCCGACCGGTTCAGCCTGTCCGCCATGAGCGGCAGCCACGGAATAGGTCACACCCGCATGGCCACCGAATCCGCCGTGACCACCGAAGGCGCACACCCGTTTAACACCGGGTCGGATCAGTGCTTGGTCCACAATGGCTCTTTGTCTAACCATAATGCGCTGCGCCGGAAGCTGAAACGCGAGGGTGTTCGGGTTGAATCCATGAATGACACCGAGGTTGGTGCAGCTTATCTGACGTGGAAAATGCAGAACGGTTCAACGCTGGGTGAGGCGCTGGAGAGCAGTCTTAAGGACCTCGATGGCTTCTTCACTTTTGTTGTGGGCACCAAAGATGGGTTCGGGGTGGTGCGTGATCCCATTGCCTGCAAGCCCGCAGTGATGGCCGAAACCGATAAATACGTGGCTTTTGGTAGCGAATACCGCGCGTTGGTCAATCTGCCCGGTATCGAAGACGCCCGCGTCTGGGAGCCCGAGCCCGCCACTGTCTATTTCTGGAGCCACTGAGATGCAGACCTATGATGTTGCAGAAAACGGCCTGCGGGGTTTGAATGCGGCCCTTCAGGCGCAAAGCGACGAAACGAACCAAACCAGTTGGGAAGTGCAGAATCCAAAAGGCAGCCACGCGATTGCCGTGGGTTTGGACGCACCGATCGAAGTGACCGTCAAAGGCTCGACCGGGTACTATTGCGCAGGGATGAACCAACAGGCGACCATCCGGGTTGAGGGCTCGGTCGGGCCGGGAGTGGCCGAAAACATGATGTCTGGCACCGTTGTCGTGGAAGGCGACGCCAGCCAATGTGCGGGCGCGACCGGGCATGGTGGGCTTCTGGTGATCAAAGGCAATGCCAGCTCGCGCTGCGGGATTTCGATGAAAGGCATCGACATCGTTGTGCATGGCAATATCGGCCATATGTCCGCGTTCATGGCACAAGCAGGCAATTTGGTTGTGTGCGGCGATGCAGGCGATGCGCTTGGAGACTCGCTGTACGAAGCACGGCTGTTTGTGCGTGGCTCGGTCAAGAGCCTGGGCGCGGATTGCATCGAGAAAGAGATGCGGCCTGAGCATATCGAAATTTTGACTGACCTACTGATGCGTGCCGGATCGGACGCCAAGCCCGAAGAGTTCAAGCGCTATGGCTCGGCGCGTCAGCTCTATAACTTCGACGTCGACAACGCTGCCGCTTACTGAGGATGAAGGGTATGAAAGACATGGATCAGACCATCCCCCGCACCATGCCGATTCAGTCGGCGACCTTTACAAATCCGATCAACGCGGAAATCCGACGGGCGGCGGCCACAGGTATCTACGACATTCGTGGTGGCGGTGCGAAACGCAAGGTGCCGCATTTCGACGATCTGCTGTTTCTGGGGGCGTCCGTCTCGCGTTATCCGCTGGAAGGGTACCGTGAGCGGTGCGATACCTCGGTGACGCTCGGTACACGTTTTGCCAAAAAGCCGATTGAGCTGGATATCCCTATCACGATCGCGGGTATGAGCTTTGGTGCATTGTCCGGTCCGGCAAAAGAGGCTCTGGGCCGGGGCGCTTCGATGGCTGGGACGTCAACGACCACCGGTGACGGTGGCATGACACCCGAAGAGCGCGGGCATTCTTCGAAGCTGGTCTATCAGTATTTGCCGTCGCGCTATGGCATGAACCCCAATGATCTGCGCAAGGCGGATGCGATTGAGATCGTCGTAGGGCAGGGGGCCAAACCCGGCGGCGGCGGCGTGCTGCTGGGTCAGAAGATCAGCGACCGCGTGGCTGAAATGCGTACCTTGCCCAAAGGGATTGACCAGCGTTCGGCCTGTCGTCACCCGGACTGGACCGGGCCGGATGATCTGGAGATCAAGATCCTCGAACTGCGTGAGATCACCGGCTGGCAGGTGCCGATCTATGTGAAGGTCGGCGCGACGCGGCCCTATTATGACACTGCGCTGGCGGTGAAAGCCGGGGCCGATGTCGTGGTGATGGACGGGATGCAGGGCGGCACCGCAGCCACGCAGGACGTGTTCATCGAACATGTCGGCATTCCGACGCTGGCCTGTATCCGCCCTGCTGTTCAGGCGTTGCAGGACCTGGGTGTGCACCGTGAGGTGCAACTGGTGATCTCGGGCGGTATCCGCACCGGGGCCGATGTGGCCAAGGCGATGGCATTGGGCGCGGACGCGGTGGCCATCGGTACTGCAGCCCTGATCGCTTTGGGCGACAATGACCCGAAATGGGAGGCCGAGTATCAGAAGCTGGGCACCACAACCGGGGCCTATGACGATTGGCACGAAGGGAAGGACCCTGCGGGCATCACCACGCAGGATCCGGAACTGGCTGCGCGTCTGGATCCGGTCGAGGCCGGTCGTCGCCTGCGCAACTATCTGAAGGTGATGACCTTGGAGGCGCAGACCATCGCACGCGCCTGCGGTCACAATCACCTGCACAATCTGGAGCCCGAGGACCTCTGCGCCTTGACGATGGAGGCGGCTGCGATGGCCAAAGTGCCGTTGGCGGGCACCGACTGGTATCCGGGCAAAGCTGTGTTCTGAACTGCAAACAATACGAAGGCGCGGCCCAAAAGGGCGGCGCCTTTCTTCTTTGAACCAACTGGGAAAGGGAAGGTGACCATGACAACAGATCTGGCAGCTTTCGCTAAGGAAAAAGGCGTCAAGTATTTCATGATTTCGTTCACCGATCTGTTCGGTGGGCAGCGGGCCAAATTGGTTCCTGCGCAAGCGATTGCCGACATGCAACAGGAAGGGGCGGGTTTCGCGGGCTTCGCCACCTATCTCGACATGACCCCGGCGCATCCCGACATGCTGGCTGTGCCTGACCCGTCTTCGGTCATCCAACTGCCGTGGAAACCCGAGGTCGCCTGGGTTGCGGGAAATTGCGTTATGGAGGGCGAGGATGTCGCCCAAGCACCCCGCAACGTCTTGCGCCGCCTGATCTACGAGGCCGCCGCCGAGGGTATGCATGTGAAAACCGGTATCGAGGCCGAATTCTTCCTACTGACCCCGGATGGTGAACAGATCAGCGACCCGTTCGATACCGCCGAAAAGCCCTGTTACGACCAGCAGGCGGTGATGCGCCGCTATGACGTGGTGCGCGAGATTTGCGACTATATGTTGGAACTGGGCTGGGGTCCGTATCAGAACGACCACGAGGACGCCAACGGTCAGTTCGAGATGAACTGGGAGTTTGATGATGTTCTGAAGACCGCCGACAAACACTCCTTCTTCAAGTTCATGACCAAATCGGTGGCCGAGAAGCACGGCTTCCGCGCTACTTTTATGCCTAAGCCGGTCGAAGGTCTGACGGGCAATGGCTGCCATGCCCATATCTCGGTTTGGGATGCGCCCGGTGCGGATGCCACAACCAATGTGTTTGCCGGTAAAGGTGACGGTCCAACGGGCGAGGTTGGCCTGAGCGAGAAGGGCAAGCATTTCCTCGGCGGGATCATGAAGCACGCCAGTGCGCTGGCGGCGATCACCAACCCGACCGTGAACTCCTACAAACGCATCAACGCGCCGCGCACGATGTCAGGTGCCACGTGGGCTCCGAATACCGTAACATGGACGGGCAACAACCGCACCCATATGGTTCGCGTTCCCGGGCCGGGCCGGTTCGAGCTGCGCCTGGCCGATGGCGCGACTAACCCGTATCTGCTGCAGGCGGTGGTCATTGCGGCAGGTCTGTCGGGCATTCGGTCAAAGGCCGATCCGGGCCGTCGCTATGACATCGACATGTATGCCGAAGGCCACACCGTGGACGATGCACCGAAACTGCCGCTGAACATGCTGGATGCGCTGCGTGAATATGACAAGGATGGCGCATTGAAAGAGGCGATGGGCCTGGAATTCTCCGCAGCCTACCTGAAAATGAAACATCAGGAGTGGAACTCTTTCGTCAGTCATTTCTCACGCTGGGAAAAAGAGCACACGTTGGATGTCTAGGGGCAGGCTCAGAGGATTTTGTCTACGCATGACTAGATCAACAAGATCTTCCGCCCCCGCCATTGTCAACTCACAGCAACTTCATACCGCCACGCCTGTTCCGATGCATTCAGCCTATTGGCCGGCTACACCGATGAAATGGTGGCGTGAACCAGCCTCCGCCAAAGAAGCACAATCTGCCGCCAACAACTTGGCAATACCCTCTAAACTGACTGACTGTAGAATAGAGAGAGTATCCCCGCAAAGGCTGGGAAGAACATCCAGGCTTTGAAGGACTCGTCCGCTTTTGGCTGGACCGCCACATGATGTTCCGTCGGCTTTTGGAAATGCTGACGACTGAAACCAAGAAACATTTGGACCAAAAAACGGACCGGATGGTCTTCAAGGCGCACGTAGCAAAGCTTGGCTCGATGTTGGTTGGAGAACTGAACGGTCATCACAATATAGAGGACGCACACTACTTCCCTATATTGGCGAAGAAAGACTTCCGGATTAAGCGCGGCTTCGAAATCCTTGACCGTGATAACCACGCTTTGGATGATGTCTTGCATCGGTACGTTAAAGCGGCGAACGCCGCGATAAATGCAAAACTCCAATCTTCTCGAGAGATCCGCAAGTTTCTCGAAGAGACGAATAGACTTGAGAGTATGTTGTCTCTCCATTTGATTGACGAGGAAGAACTTGTAGTTCCGGTGATCCTTAAGCATGGCGCGGGCGGTTATGCCAACGCTCACCACCAACTTCTGATTGAGCATCCAGCAACTGTATATTGGAAACTTATGGCCGCAAACAACGCTGCTTTTGGTCAGCTAGGATTAACGCCCGCAAAGGGCTCAGAGCAGCCGTTTGCTGGGCTCTGTTCGAGTGACCCCTACGCGGACAATGCCGTCATTCAAAATTCGCCCACGCAGCGTCAATCTCTGGTACGACACGAAAAGCTTGAAGGGTCCCGGGGGTCACCTTTGCCGACATAAACTGCGACTTGTGGATAGGCGCAAACAGGTCTGGCACCGGCAGGCTGACCCTTATCGTCTAGCCAATAGGCTATGATATCGTCCGGTGCCTCACCCGTCTCCGCCCAATTATCGATCTCGGATAGGAAATTCACCCAAGAAGGACCAGGGCCACCAAAACAGTGCTCCACTCCGGGCATCATGAACAGTCGGATATCCTCGGCGGCACTGGGATCATGTGCAAGAACGGCGTCATAGTAGCCAACCATAGCCAGCCCGGATTGTGCGTTGTCGGACCAGCCGGAATACAACAGCATCTTGCCACCGCGCCTACGAAACTCAGACAGATCGGGGTTCGTCGCATTTAAGGTTTCCGCCGCTGCTGACGAATCCTTCGCGAAGGTTCTGAAATCGAAATTCTCGTATGTCCAGTTCGGGTCGTGATAAACGAAATTCTGCATGATCCCATTGCCGAAGCTGAAGAATGCGTTCGGCGAGACCGGAGCCTCGAAACCGCCAGAACCGACACCTTCCTGAAATTCTCCTTCAGCTTCCAGATATTTTAGCCCACCGGTCAGCCAACGACTCCAGCCGCCTTCGGCAGTCTCACCGCCAAACGGAAATCCGTAATAAAGTTGATTTCCGTCAGCGTCCTTTAGTCCTTCGTAGACAACTCTAAATGCTGCTACTTCCTCCGCGCTCAAACAGTCTCCGTTTTTTTCAGCCGCGCATTGCAGGCTGGTCACGTTGAATTGGCACTGACGCGGGTCACTGAGAATACCGTCCTCGAGCCCTTCTAGCGCGTCGCAAGCAGCCAGATAAGAACTCTCGACCAGTTCCTGAGCTTCTGGACCGACAACCGCTTGTTCCAAGTCCCTGGGGTCCGGGTACATGACTCGATTGATACTGGTCGCCTGCATAGCTATCCCCGTCCAATCAATGGCATAGGCCCCTGCAGCGACCGCGTCAAAATCTTCGGGATAACGTAGAGCGGACATGATTGCCTGACCTCCACCCCGCGAGCAGCCCGTAAAGTAGCTGCGGGAGATTGGCGTCTCGTAGTAGGAGTTTATTAGGGTTTTGGCGGTAACCGCTGTTCGGTGTACTGCCAGATGCCCGAAATTAACCAGCGCTTCCAAATCATTGAGGGCCCAACTGGAGTCCGCTGGGTGGCCTTGATGCCCCGTATCGGTGCCGACCGTCGCGTACCCAGATTGGAGCGCACCGTACAGAAGCGCAGTATTCATCACTGATCCGACAAAACCGCCCCCGCCACCCATGACGAATTTGCCATTCCAGCCGTCTGGTAGAAGAAGCTCAAAATGTATCCTGCCGCCGATCACACCGTTGACCGAGCAATGCGCGGCCGGGTCCTCCGAGGCCTGCACGACAAGATAGTCGACATCCGGAAGCGGGAGAAGCGCGTCCAAGTTACACGCCGGTTGGCTCCAAGCGGCTACAGGGGCATGCAACGCAAAACCTGCCACGACGATTTTTGCCAAAACTTTTAACATGCCTTCCCCTTCCTCTTGGATTTGCCATTGGGATACTAACCTCAAACGGCAATCGTAAAAATGGGGCTCTGACATAAGCTTTACTGGGCTCGTGTCGCCGTCTGCGGTGCGTAGTCTGAAAGTTTACAACGGGCTCTACCCAGTCCGTCGCAGCACTAGACATGAACATCTGCTTTGCCCCGCCATCAAAGCCAAGCCAACCGCCAGCACCAGCCCCCCCGTCAGCCCCCCCGGAACCGATCGTCAGCGGTCGTCTCAGCGGCAGTGGACGGTCGATCTAGCGGTAAAATGCCCCGTGCTCACTCGTCCTTCGTCCTCGTTCCGCCCCCGAAACCGCCCCAGTTCCGGTCACCGGTCGGAAAAGCTCTTAGGTTTCATCGGGCGGCAAGGTTTCCTACCACCCCAGCCAGCTCATCAGAACATGGAACAACGACAGGCACTTGGGTC
>NZ_WVRF01000020.1:0-66380 GCF_013110775.1 Ruegeria sp. HKCCD7296 | reverse complement strand
CTCTGCAATCGCGCTCGCCGCACTCGTTATCTTTTGGCTATGAGTCCTGAGCCTAGAAATGTATCTGGTGTCATGGAGCAATAGAAGAAACAATTTAACAGTTTGAGGAGTGTAAAGATCACGACAACCAGGCATTCTGCAGGGTGAACTGTGTGGCTACTACCGCTTCCGCCTCTTCACATTCCCGCCCCGCTGCCCCGGCCTGCCAGCCGTTGACCGTCCGCGCGACTTCACCGCGTCTTCCGAGGCTTTCTCGACCGCCCATTGCCGTGCCATGGGGTCGTCGGCGACGGCCAGATCGACCGCTTCCAGACGTTTGATCTCGTCCCGGATATTGGCGGCCTCTTCGAATTCCAGGTTTTCGGCGGCCTTACGCATCTTCTCACGCAGCCCGTCCAGGTGCGCTTCCAAATTCGCCCCGTGCATCGGTTTGTCGATGGTGGCGGTGACGCGGTTCATGTCGACGTCGCCTTCGTAGAGACCGGCCAGAACGTCCTCGACATTTTTCTTAACCGTCTCAGGCGTGATGCCGTGTTCTTCGTTATAGGCAAGCTGTTTGGCGCGGCGGCGGTTGGTTTCGTTCAGCGCGCGCTCCATCGAACCGGTGATCTTGTCGGCATACATGATCACCCGACCATCGGCGTTGCGCGCGGCACGACCGATGGTTTGAACCAGAGAAGTCTCGGACCGCAGGAAACCCTCTTTATCCGCGTCCAGAATGGCGACCAGACCGCATTCCGGGATGTCGAGCCCCTCGCGCAGCAGGTTGATGCCGACCAGCACATCGAACGCCCCCAGCCGAAGGTCGCGCAGGATTTCGATGCGTTCCAGAGTGTCGATATCCGAGTGCATGTAACGCACTTTGATGCCCTGTTCGTGCAGGTATTCGGTCAGGTCCTCGGCCATGCGCTTGGTCAGCGTGGTGACCAGCGTGCGGAACCCATTGGCGGCAACTTTGCGCACTTCGTCCAGCAAGTCGTCGACCTGCATGGAGACCGGGCGGATCTCGACCTCGGGGTCCAGCAGGCCGGTGGGGCGGATCACCTGTTCGGTGAAGACGCCGCCGGTCTGTTCGATCTCCCACTTGGCGGGGGTGGCCGAGACGAAGACGGATTGCGGGCGCATGGCGTCCCATTCCTCGAACTTCAGCGGTCGGTTATCCATGCAGGACGGCAGGCGGAACCCGTGTTCAGCCAGCGTGAATTTGCGCCGATAGTCTCCCCGGTACATGCCGCCGATCTGCGGAACGCTGACGTGGGATTCGTCGGCGAAGACGATGGCGTTGTCGGGGATGAATTCGAAAAGGGTCGGGGGCGGTTCACCCGGAGCGCGGCCCGTGAGGTAGCGCGAATAGTTCTCGATCCCGTTGCAGACGCCAGTGGCTTCGAGCATTTCCAGATCGAAATTGGTGCGCTGTTCCAGCCGTTGAGCCTCCAGCAATTTGCCTTCGCCCACCAGTTGGTCCAGCCGGATGCGCAGTTCCTTTTTGATCCCGATGATCGCCTGCTGCATCGTGGGTTTCGGCGTCACGTAGTGCGAGTTCGCGTAGACCCGCACTTGCTCCATCGTGGCAGCGCGTTCTCCGGTCAAAGGGTCGAACTCGGTGATCTGTTCCAGTTCCTCGCCGAAGAACGACAGTTTCCACGCGCGATCCTCAAGGTGGGCGGGCCAGATTTCCAGTGAATCGCCCCGCACCCGGAACGATCCACGCTGAAACGCCTGATCGTTGCGGCGGTATTGCTGGGCGACCAGATCGGCCATCACCTGCCGCTGGTCGTATTCATTGCCGACTTTCAGATCCTGCGTCATCGCCCCATAGGTCTCGACCGAGCCGATACCGTAGATGCAAGACACTGACGCCACGATGATCACATCATCGCGTTCCAGCAGCGCCCGCGTGGCCGAGTGGCGCATCCGGTCGATCTGTTCGTTGATCTGGGATTCTTTCTCAATGTACGTGTCCGAGCGCGGCACATAGGCTTCGGGCTGGTAGTAATCGTAATACGAGACGAAGTATTCCACTGAGTTTTCGGGGAAGAAGCCTTTGAACTCTCCGTAAAGCTGCGCCGCCAGTGTCTTGTTTGGGGCAAGAATGATGGCTGGGCGCTGGGTTTCCTCGATCACCTTGGCCATGGTGAAAGTTTTACCCGTGCCGGTTGCCCCCAGCAGAACCTGATCGCGCTCGCCGTCCAATACGCCGCCAGCCAGTTCCTTGATGGCCGTTGGCTGGTCGCCCGCGGGGTTGAATTCGGTGTGCATCACAAACTGCTTGCCGCCTTCCAGTTTCAGGCGCGCGCGCACATCTTCGGCGGTCAGTTGGGTTTTGTCGGAATGGGCGTAAGGCATCGGCAGGCTCCGCAATCAGGCCCCTACATTTGTTCTTATTTTGTCCGTCTGCAAGGGCTGATCCAGAATCATTGTGCTCTACGCGGCCTGATGTCTTGCGACTGATGATTCATCGAGATGCCTCGCCGTTTGATGTATCTCTGGTTTATCTTAGACTAATGACAATTTCTGACATCAGTGTGGGGGTAAAAGCCGCTACAATTGCAATCTTGCCCCCGGGCACGCTCTGACGCATAAACAGCTCAGCCAAGTGAGTACGGAGAGGCGACATGCGCGCACGGATTTACCAGCCTTCGCGAAACGCGATGACTTCGGGGATGGCCAAGACCCGCAAATGGGTTCTGGAATACGCCCCGGCCTCGGCCCGTGAAGTTGATCCGCTGATGGGCTGGACGTCGTCCAACGATACGCAGACTCAGGTGCGCTTGAAATTCGACACCAAGGAAGAAGCTTTGGATTACGCCAAGGACAACGGCATCGAAGTTCAGGTCAGCGAGCCGCACAAACGTAAGCCAAATCTGCGTGCCCGTGGCTATGGCGAGAACTTTGCTACCGACAGGCGCGGTCCCTGGACTCACTAAATGATCGACATTCGTAAGGCCGACCCGACCTCGGACGCGCTTCGCGCCGTGGTAGATGCGCATTTCTCCCATAGCGAAACGGCAGGCCCTGCCGAAAGCAACCATACAATGGATGCTGAGTCGCTGGCGGGGCCCGGGATTCGGTTTTGGGCGATTTACGAGGGTCAGCAGCCCTTGGGGTGTGGCGCGTTGAAGATGCTGCCGGACGGAACCGCCGAGGTGAAGTCCGTGCACATTCTGGCACAGGCGCGGGGTCGTGGGTTGGCGCGACTGATGATGCAGCACATGGCTGACATTGCGCGCGCCGAGGGGATTGAAGCCCTTGTTCTGGAAACCGGTGCCGCACATCTGGCGGAATATGATGCGGCACGTAAGCTCTACGAGGCTTTGGGTTATTCCTATTGCGAGCCGATCTTTGGGTACGAGGCCGATCCCAACAGCGCATTCATGCGCTTGCCTCTTGAACCCTGCGGGTAAAACCAGCAAGAAGGGCGTAGCGGTCCCTTAGCTCAACTGGATAGAGCAGCTGACTTCTAATCAGCAGGTTGAGGGTTCGAGTCCTTCAGGGATCGCCATTTTCACAAGTTGCGCACTGAAGTACGGCTGCATCTGCGCTTGCAGCCGTGAAAAAGCCCTATAGCAAGGCGGCTCTGACGTTTGCTGGCCTGTGTTCTTGCCAAATCAGAGTTAGCCAAGCCATCAATAGTTTAGGAAGAATAAAGGGGCTGGACGAGGGGGTCATGCCAGCCCCTTTTAAGGGGTCACAGAGTGGTAGTGTGTGTTCCTTAACTGAAACGTACCCTGATTCACCGCGTTCGGAAATTGGGGGATTCCCGTAGATGCGAAAATACGCGGATTTCGGCGTACACGGCATTGCATGAAGACTTCCCCAGGCCCCTTTAGGGCAATCGTTTCGAGAGTTCTGTCGCGAAATCTCAAGTCTGTTGAAAAAAAATATTGCAACCGGTTGCAAAGAGAATCATTGTTACGCCCAATACCAAGATTCGGGAGAGTTGCATGTTGAAGGTAGGTTTGCTGGGCGCTGGGCGCATCGGACGTGTACATGCGCAAGCCATTTCGGCCCATTCAAACAGCAAACTCTGTGCAGTCTCAGACGCTGTACCGGAAGCGGCAGAAAGCCTTGCTAACGAATATGGGGCGCAAGCGCGCGGATCGGATGAGATCATAGCAGACCCCCAAATTGATGCGGTTTTGATCGCAACCCCGACGGATACGCATTCCGACCTGATTGAGACGGCGACCGCTGCTGGCAAGGCGGTTCTGTGTGAAAAGCCAGTTGACCTGAGCCTGGACCGTGCCGTGCAATGTTTAAAAACAGTGTCCGGGCGGGGTAAGCCTGTGATGATTGGGTTTAACCGGCGATTTGACCCGCATTTTTCGGCGCTGAAAGAAATTTTGGAGGCGGGCGAAGTCGGCACAGCCGAGCTGCTGTCGATTACATCATTTGATCCTGCGCCTCCGCCGGTCAGTTATGTAAAAGTTTCAGGCGGGCTGTTTCGGGACATGATGATTCATGATTTCGACATGGCGAATTTTTTGATGGGGGATGTGCCGCATACCATCTCGGCCGTCGGATCGTCGCTTGTCGACGCCGAGATTGGTGCAGCCGGCGATGTGGATACCGCTGTGGTGACAATGACTTACGCAGATGGTCGTATTGCTGTCATTAAAAACTCGCGCCGCGCGGCCTATGGGTATGATCAACGGGTCGAGTTACTGGGTTCCAAGGGCTTGTTGCAGGTACATAATGCGCTTGAAAATACCGTGGTCAAATCAACGGCCGAGGGCGTTGTTGGGGCGAAGCCAACCTATTTCTTTCTGGAACGCTATATGCCCGCTTACCGGGTAGAATGGGCTGCTTTTGTCAAAGCTGTTGCGAATGGGTCGGACGTGCCGGTTTCGTTGAAGGATGGCGTTGCCGCGCTTGCCATGGCCGAGGCCGCCACCCTGTCAATGCACTCCGGGAAACCGGTTCGGATGGAAGAAGTTTTGAAACCGGTTGCAAAATGATCGAAATTCTTCAAACTTACGTCAGCTCGGTTTTGCGCCGCAGCCAATCAGATTCGGCACAGCCGGATGATCGGGGCTGGTTCCCCGACGGAAGATCAGACTGAAATCATGGGAGGAACCTGAAATGAAGAAATTTGTGAAAGGCGCGCTTGCTGCCGGGGCTCTGGCCCTGGCCACTCCTGCGTTTGCGCAGGAAATCGTGGTTGTGTCACACGGCCAGGCCAACGATGCGTTTTGGAACGTTGTGAAAAACGGGGTCGAGCAGGCCGGTAAGGACGTCGGCGTGAATGTGGAATATCGCGCGCCGGAAACCTTTGACATGGTGGCCATGTCGCAATTGATAGATGCAGCGGTGAACCAGGAGCCTGACGGCCTGATCGTCTCGATCCCGGATGCGGATGCGCTTGGCCCCTCAATTGAACGCGCGGTTGCCGCCGGTATCCCGGTGATCTCGATCAACTCGGGTTCGGATGTCTCGAAAGACCTAGGTGCGCTGCTGCATGTGGGTCAGGACGAATTTGACGCCGGCAAGGCCGCTGGTGAAGAACTGGCAGCTATGGGTGGCAAAACGGCGATCTGTGTGAACCACGAAGTGGGCAACGTTGCGCTGGACCTGCGGTGTGCAGGTTTTGCGGAAGGTTTCGGTGGTGATGTCGAAGTTCTTCCGACCTCGAATGACCCGTCGGAAATCGAGTCGAAAGTTGCCGCTGCTCTGGCTGCAAACGAAGCGGTCGACACTGTGATGGCATTGGGTGCAAGCTCGGCCGGTGAGCCGACCGTTGCAGCCGTCAAAGGCTCGGGCCGGGATGTAAATGTTGCGTCCTTCGACCTGTCGGCCAACTTCCTGCAGTCGATCGCGGACGGCGATGCAGCATTTGCCATCGATCAGCAGCAGTATCTGCAGGGGTACCTGTCGGTGAACTTTATGGGCCTGCACGCGAAATATGGCCTGATGCCCGGCGGCAACGTTCCTTCGGGTCCCAACCTGGTGACTCAGGAGAAGGCCGCTCAGGTGATCGAACTGTCTTCGCAGGGCATTCGCTGACCCATTCCGGAACCTGAACAAATCGGGGCGGCGCAGCAGCGCCGTTCCCACCCAAATGGGAGGAAACGATGAGTGACTCAGCTCAAGTCGCCGGGGACGAAAGGGTCAAAAAAGAACCTTTCATGACCAAACTCATGAAACGGCCCGAACTCGGTGCGATGGCCGGTGTTGTCCTGGTGGTTATCTTTTTTGCCATCACAGCAGACGACTCGATGTTTACCCTGGCCGGGATCATGAACTTCATGACACCTGCGGCGCAGTTGGGAATTCTGGCCATCGGTGCCGCGCTTCTGATGATCGGAGGGGAGTTTGACCTGTCCATCGGCTCGATGGTGGCGTTTGCGGGCCTGTTCTTTGGCGTCTGTGTGGTCACTTGGCAGTTGCCACTGATCGTTGCGATCCCAATGACTTTTATCTTTGCAGCTTTTGTCGGGGCAATAAACGGAAACATCGTGATCCGGTCAGGTCTGCCATCCTTCATCGTGACCCTGGCTTTCCTATTCATTCTGCGCGGTCTGTCGTTGGTTGGCCTGAAGGCCGCCACCGGAGGATCGACGCAGTTGCGTGGCGTTCGTGACGTGGTTGAGAACGACTGGCTGGCTCCGTTCTTTTCAGGCGAGGCTTTCGGCGGCCTGTTTACCTGGCTGGCCGAGAAAGGCATGATCGATACCTTCAAAAGTGGTGCGCCCAAGGTGCCTGGCATCCCGGTTGAAATCCTGTGGTTCATTGTTCTGGCGCTTGCAGCAACTTACGTGCTGCTGCGAACCCCGGCAGGGAACTGGATTTTCGCGTCGGGCGGCGACAGCACGGCGGCGTCAAACTCTGGTGTGCCGGTGAACCGGGTCAAAGTTTCGCTGTTTATGCTGACCGCCTGCTGTGCCGCACTGGTCGCCATCATTACCGTGATCGACGCAGGCTCGACCGACGCACGTCGTGGCTTCCAGAAGGAATTTGAGGCGATCATCGCCGCCGTGATTGGTGGCTGTCTGCTGACAGGCGGTTATGGTTCGGCCATTGGCGCGTTTTTTGGTGCGATCATCTTCGGTATGGTTGTCATCGGTCTGACCTATACAGACTTCGATCAGGACTGGTTCCAGGTTTTCCTTGGCGCGATGCTGTTGATTGCGGTTCTGTTCAACAACGCGATCCGTAAGCGCGTAACCGGGGAGCGCTGATATGACCGAAGATACCAAGTTCCACCACGGCGATGCGGCAGCGGATGTGGCGCCCATCGTCGAAATGAAGAACATCGAAAAGCACTTTGGCAACATCATCGCTTTGGCGGGCGTCAGCTTTGACGTCAAACCGGGAGAATGTCATTGCCTGCTGGGCGACAACGGTGCAGGTAAATCAACCTTCATCAAGACCATGTCGGGCGTGCACAAACCCACCAAGGGCGAGATCTTCTTTGAAGGCAAGCCGCTGCATTTCGACACGCCTCGGGATGCGATGGAGGCGGGCATTGCGACCGTGTTCCAGGATCTGGCCATGATCCCGCTAATGAGTGTCACGCGCAACTTCTTCATGGGTCGCGAACCGACCAAGGGCAAAGGCCTGATGAAGCGGTTCGATGTCGAACAGGCGAATGATGTTTGCATGGAAGAGATGCGCAAAATGGGCATCAACCTGCGTGGGCCGGATCAGGCCGTGGGCACTTTGTCTGGCGGTGAGCGGCAGACCGTCGCCATTGCCCGCGCCGTGTATTTCGGTGCCAAGATTCTGATCTTGGACGAACCGACCTCGGCCCTTGGGGTGCGTCAAACCTCGAATGTTCTGGCAACCATCGACAAGGTGCGCAGCCAGGGGGTTGGTGTGGTCTTCATCAGCCATAACGTGCGCCACGCTTTGGCGGTGGGTGACCGGTTTACCGTGCTGAATCGCGGCAAAACGCTGGGCACGGCGACCCGTGGTGAGATTACCCCCGAACAGTTGCAGGACCTGATGGCCGGTGGTCAGGAAATGGCCGAGCTGGAAGGGTCTTTGGGCGGTACAGTCTAAACTTTGAAAACCTGGATGCCCCTCGGGGGGCATCCGACCGGGCGGTGACACCTGAGCTCACACTCAATTCAGGCTTGAGGCATTGGCCTGACATCTTCGTAAAAAAGCAACCTGTGGGCCGCTGGCAGCGGTTTCAAGTTGAAAGGGATCATGATGAGCAAGACAGTCCGACTGACCGCGGCGCAGGCTCTGGTGCGCTATCTTGGGGCGCAGATGAACGAGGCCGGAGAGCCCTTTATCGCAGGTGTCTGGGCCATTTTCGGCCATGGCAATGTTGCCGGGTTGGGTGAGGCGCTGCATGGTGTGAAAGACAGCCTGCCCACCTATCGTGGCCATAACGAACAGACCATGGCGCATTGCGCGATTGCCTATGCCAAGCAACTGGGCCGCAAACGGGCGATGGCTGTGACCTCGTCGATCGGACCGGGGGCGACCAATATGGTTACCGCTGCCGCTCTGGCCCATGTGAACCGCCTGCCTGTTTTGCTGCTGCCCGGCGACGTGTTTGCAACCCGTGGGCCCGATCCAGTGCTTCAGCAACCCGAAGTATTCTCGGATGGAACCATCAGCGCGAATGATTGTTTCCGACCGGTCAGCCGATATTTCGACCGCGTCACGCGCCCGGAACACCTACTGACGGCCCTGCCGCGTGCCTTTCGTACCATGACAGACCCGGCCGACTGCGGCCCGGCCACCTTGGCCTTTTGCCAAGATGTGCAGGCCGAGGCATATGATTATCCCGAAAGCTTCTTCGAGCCGCGCGTCTGGTATCAGCGTCGCATTCGCCCGGATGAGGGTGAGCTGGCGCGGGCTGTGGCGGCAATCAAGGCGGCCAAACGCCCTGTGATCGTCGCGGGAGGCGGCGTGCATTATTCGGACGCAACCGCCGCGCTACAAAGCTTTGCCGAGGCGCACAACATCCCGGTGGCCGAAACACAGGCGGGCAAATCCGCATTGGCATGGGATCATCCGCTGAACGTCGGACCCATTGGTGTGACCGGTGGCGAACCCGCCAACAACATCTGCGCCGAGGCTGACCTTGTGCTGGGCGTTGGTACCCGTTTTCAGGATTTCACCACCGGGTCTTGGGGCTTGTTTGCCAACCCCGAGCGGGCTCTGATCAGTTTGAACACCGCGGCCTACGACGCCGAAAAGCACGGGGCGATGCCGCTGCAATCTGACGCGCGCGTTGGTCTGAATGAACTGGCCGAAGCGCTGGGTAACCATCGTGCGCCGGACCTGCCTGCGACGTTGAAGTCCGATTGGTTTGGCAAGGTTGATGCGCTTACCGATGCACCAAAGGACAGCAACGCGCTGCCGACGGATATGCAGGTGATCGGCGCGGTACAGCGGGCGGCCGATGCAAACACCGTTGCGATGTGTGCCGCAGGCACAATGCCGGGTGAGTTGCACAAGCTTTGGAAAGCACCGGGCCCTGGGGCTTATCACATGGAATACGGTTTCAGCTGCATGGGCTATGAAATCGCGGGCGCGATGGGGATCAAAATGGCCCACCCGGACCGGGATGTGATCTGCTTTACCGGTGACGGCACCTATATGATGGCGAATTCCGAAATGGCGACGGCGGCGATGATGGGGATTTCCTTCACCGTTATTGTTACCGACAACCGAGGTTTCGGCTGCATCAACCGCTTGCAGATGGGCACGGGCGGGGCGGAGTTTAACAACCTTCTCGACCACACAGTCCACGAAACGGCTTCTGCCATCGACTTTGCAGCCCATGCGGCAGCGATGGGGGCGACCTCGGTCAAGGTCAGCTCGATTGCCGAGCTTGAGGACGCGCTGGCCAAACGTTCAGACGTCAAAGGCCCATACGTTGTGGTGATCGACACCGACCCGTACCCCTCGACCGAATATGGCGGAACGTGGTGGGAAGTGGCTGTGCCCGAGGTCAGCATCCGACCCGAAGTGAATGAAAAACGCGCGGCTTATGAGGTCGCCATCAAGGAAAGAAACACGAAATGAGCGTGAAGATCGGTATCTCTCCGATTGCTTGGCAGAATGACGACCTGCCTGATCTGACTGCGGCCTATACGATGGAGCAGGCGCTGAAAGAAGCGCGCGAGATTGGCTATACCGGCGTCGAGCGCGGCCAGCGGATGCCCGGCGACACCGAAGGCTTGCGTGCCTATCTGGACGCCAACGACATCGCGCTTTGTGGCGGATGGTGTTCGGGCGCAACCTTAGTCAACGACTTTGATGCAGAGGTTGCGGCTGTTCGTGAGCAAGTTGAGCAGTTTGTTGCGCTGAACAGCCCGTGCATCGTTTATGCCGAATGCTCCAATACCGTTCAGGGGCAGATTGGAACGCCGGTTAATGCCCGCCCCAGATTGTCCAAAGACGAGGTTCTGGCCTATGCGGCCAAGCTGAGCGAGTTGGCCAAGTGGACGGCAGATCAGGGTATGCCGATGGCGTATCACCATCACATGGGCACGATCATCGAAAGCGAGGATGAGGTAAACTGGCTGATGGAAGGCTCGGGTCCCGAACTGAAGCTGTGTTTCGATACCGGCCATTTGCTGTTTGGCGGTGGCGACGTGATGGCTACGCTGAACCGCTGGGGTGACCGGGTGCATCACGTTCACTTCAAAGACATCCGCCCTGACGTTGTGCAGGACACGCGTGAGAACAACCGCAGCTTCCTTGATGCAGTGATCGCAGGTGCCTTTACGGTACCCGGCGATGGCTGCATCGATTTTCAGGCTGTGGCCAATGCATTGAAAGCGATGGATTACAACGGTTGGATCGTGGTCGAGGCAGAACAAGACCCCGCCAAGGCGCCGCCCTACGAGTACTCCAAAATGGGATACGATCACATCGTCGAGGTTTGCGGCAAAGCAGGTTTGGAAATCAGCGCTTAAATCATCGCCCCACGGGGCAACACCGAAGCCATGAGAGAGGAGTATGTCATGGTCCATCAAGAACTTGGGTATGTCGGCTATTTCGACCGGGAATCCTGCGATCTGGATGAATTCAAGGTGTTGACCTCACAAAACCTGACAGCCGATGCGGTCCCACACACGGCGTCGGTGGAAAAGAACGTGCCAGTCTACGATATGCACGCTCTGCGTCCTGCGTTGGAGAGGGCGGATGAAAGAAGATCTCTGCTGGCAGAATGGGCGCGCGTGCTGGACAAGTCGGCGGGCGTAGTTGTTCTTAAGGGCGCTTTTGCGGACACGTCCGTGATCGATCGGGCGACTGACGTTTTCCAACAGATTATTGAAGAAGAACGTCAGGGCGCGGGTGGGGAAGGTGACCATTTTGCGGCCTCGGGCGCAAATGACCGAATTTGGAATGCGCTGCAAAAACAGTGCTTTCGCGACCCCGAAGGCTTTGCACTTTATTTCGGGAATGTGGCCATTGCTGCGGCCTGTGAAGCATGGCTGGGGCCAAATTACCAAGTGACCGCGCAGGTCAATCAGGTGCGCCCGGGCGGTAAAGCACAGCAGGCGCATCGGGATTACCATTTGGGCTTCCAAACGGCCGAGAGCGCTGCGCGGTATCCGGCGCATGCCCATCTGGTGACAGCGTCGCTGACCTTGCAGGGGGCAGTTGCGCATTGTGACATGCCAGTGGAAAGCGGACCAACCAAACTGTTGCCGTTCTCTCAGCTTTACCCACCGGGATACCTGGCTTTTCACGACGCAGCTCACCGCGCATATTTCGAGGAAAACTACATTCAGTTGCCGCTTGAAAAGGGTGACGCCGTTTTCTTCAACCCGGCGTTGTTTCATGCGGCGGGTGAGAACAGCAGCGCGGATATTCAGCGGATGGCGAACCTTCTGCAGATATCATCCCCTTTCGGGCGCGCGATGGAGATGATTGATCGGCATGCCATGTCGCTGGCAGTGTTCTCGTCCCTTGCCGCTCTGAAGCAACGTGGAGAGCTGGGCACGGCAGAGTTGGATGCAGCGATTGCCGCAACTGCTGAGGGCTATCCGTTTCCGACCAACCTGGACACGGACCCACCGGTTGGCGGCAACGCGCCCGACAGTCAGGCTGATATTTTGCACCAAGCTGTATCGGATGGCTGGACCAAGGCACAGCTGTCTGACGCGCTGTCCGCCTTGCAATCACGACAGGCCGCCTAAGGCCTAAACGGGCGGGCCTGAAAGCCCGCCCCAATAAGGAGAAAAAGAATGGCTGACCTGCTCAAGAAACCTTTCGGAACCCGTGGCAAGGTGCATGACATCACGCCTGCCAGCGCCGGATGGCGGTACGTGGGTTTTGGGTTGTATCACCTAAAGGCCGGGGACCGGGCAGCCGAGGTCACGGGGGACCGCGAAGTCATTCTGGTGATGGTCGAAGGCAAGGCGAAAATCACCGGGGCAGGTCAGGATTGGGGTGTGTTGGGCGAGCGGATGAACGTATTCGAAAAGACGCCACCGCATTGTCTGTACCTGCCCAACGGCACCGAATGGGAAGCTGTCGCCGAGACCGATTGCGTTTTGGCCGTCTGCTCAGCGCCGGGCAAGGGCGGTCATCAAGCGCGCCGGATCGGGCCTGATGGCATCACGCTCACCGAACGTGGCAAGGGTGTGAACACGCGATATATCAACAACATCGCGATGGAGAACGAGGACTATACCGATAGCCTGCTGGTGACAGAGGTCTTCACACCAAACGGGCACTGGTCTTCGTACCCCAGTCATCGCCATGACGAGGATGATTTCCCCAGGATCACCTATCTGGAAGAGACCTACTACCATCGGCTCAACCCTGCGAACGGGTTCGGGATACAGCGCGTTTATACCGATGACGGTCAGCTGGATGAAACGATGGCCGTATCCGATGGCGATGTTGTGACCGTCCCGCGCGGTCATCACCCTTGCGGCGCACCCTATGGGTTTGAGATGTACTATCTGAACGTCATGGCGGGACCTCTGCGGAAATGGCGATTTGTACCGGCCCCCGAGGTCGAATGGATCATGGAGCGTGACGGATGAGCAAAGATTTCGCCAATTACCCATGCCTTGCAGGAAAGACGGTTTTCATTACAGGAGGGGCCGGGGGGATTGGTGCGGAAACTGTTCGGGCCTTTGCCGAACAAGGGGCAAAGGTCGGGTTTCTGGACCTCAATGCGGATGCCGGACTTGCCTTGTTGTCGGATCTAGAGGGCGAGCACGCGTTTGCCCAATGCGATTTGCGCGACATTGAGGCGATGAACGCCGCGATGGGGCAATTGGTTGAAGAGTTGGGCGAAGCGGATGTGTTGGTCAACAATGCCGCCCATGATGACCGCCACGACTGGCGCGATGTGACGCCCGAGTATTGGGATGAGCGTATGGCGACCAATATTCGCCACATGTTTTTTGCCATTCAGTCGGTGGCTCCCAGCATGATTGCGAAGGGTGCGGGTTCGATCATAAATATCGGGTCGAATTCATGGTGGGAGGCCGGAGCGGGTTTTCCCGCTTATGCCACCGCCAAATCCGCAGTCCACGGCCTGACACGGACCATGGCGCGCGAGTTGGGGGATCACCGCATTCGCGTGAATGCGGTCGTGCCCGGCTGGATCATGACCGACCGTCAGAAAGACCTGTGGGTCACGCCCGAAGCGCTGGCCAAGCAGGTGGACCGGCAGTGCCTGCCGGACCCGATTGAACCGGTTTATGTCGCCCGAATGGTTCTGTTTTTAGCTTCAGACGACGCAGCCATGTGCAGCGCCGGGAACTTCATGGTCGAGGGCGGTTCGATCTGAACCTTTTGGGAAATTGGAGCGTTCACATGTCTCAACCCTTTCAGCTTGCGGCATGTGCCGAGATGCTGTGGCCGGACAAACCCATGGACTGGCGTGCCGCGCGCCTGACCGAGATGGGGTTTGGTGTGGGGCTTTGGAACTGGCCAGATTGGGATCTGGGCAAGCTGGAACGCGTTGGTGCGAACTATACGATCATGAACGGGTATCTTCAGGGTCGCCTTGCGGACCAAGAAGGCGCTGACATGTTGCTGCGATCCGCGCGCGAGACAGCTCAGATCGGTAAGCGCCTGGGCGTGGATCGTCTGAACCTGCACGGTACAGGCTTGGGAGATGGTGGAATTCCAATCCGGCAGTACGAGGTCGTGACCGGAGACATGTGGCTGAAGGCACGGGACACATTGCAACGCATCTGTGATCTGGCAGAGCAGGAAGATGTTGTTTTTACGTTGGAAAATCTGAACCCGCTGGACCATCCCGGCTGTCCTTTTGGGTCGACCGGGGATGTTCTGGCGCTTGTGTCCTCGGTCAATCATTCACACCTGCGCATCAATCTGGATCTATACCATACGCAGATCGGTGAAGGGGATCTTGTCCGTTGGTGCAAGAAATGCCTGCCATGGATCGGTGAAGTTCAGGTTGCTGACAATCCCGGCCGGTGTGAACCCGGAACTGGAGAGATCAATTATGCCGCCGTTGCACGGGCGTTGGATGACATGGGGTATCGCGGACCTGTCGGCCTAGAGGCTTTTGCGGCGGGCGACCCGGAAACGGCGCTTGAGGCCTTCCGGGCTGCCTTTACAATTTAAGCATGTTTGGGCGCTTTATCTTTGAGGTGGCGCGCCAAAGGCACGGATCACGGTGCGGGCAGCGGCCTCGACCGGGTCGTGGGTTTCCTTCAGTATGGTGACCCGATCAAACCTTTCAGGATCACGATTGACGGCGTCACGCATGGCGTGACCAAACGCCATGCGCAGTTCCGTTCCGATGTTGAACTTGCAAATCGAGGTCTCTCGCGCCAGTTTCATGCGCTGTTCCACCGGCACGCCTGACCCGCCGTGAATGACCAAAGGCACCTCGGTCAAGGCATCAATCTCGGCGATGCGCGCCTCATCCAAGCCCCCTTCTTTGTTCTGCTGCAAGTGAACATTGCCGACTGAAATCGCCATCGCGTCCACCCCGCTTTCACGAGCAAATATAGCGGCTTCCTCGGGGTCCGTTCCGTTCGATCCTTCGCCGCCAGAATATCCGACAAAGCCGATTTCGCCCTCGCAGGAAATCCCCGCTGCGTGGGCCATTTCGGCAATCGCGGCGGTCTCGTCGATGTTCTGTTGAAGCGGCTTGCGCGACCCATCGAACATCAGGGACGTAAACCCACTGTCCAGCGCGATCTTGCAGTCTTCATATGTGTAACCATGGTCCAGATGCGCAACGACTGGAACCGAAGCGTTTTCGGCCAGATAGCGGAACATTTTGCCCAGAATGGGCAGTGGTGTGTATTCGCGACAGCTGGGTCCGGCTTGCAGGATCACTGGCGCATTCTCGGCTTCGGCAGCGGCCACGTAAGCGCGCATGTCCTCCCAACCGAGTGTAACCAGCCCGCCAACGGCGTAACCCTGTTCATAGGCAGGTTGCAGGACGTCTTTCAGTGTGACCAGGGTCATTTGAACTTCGCGATCATGTCTTTGATGCCTGGGATTGTTTCGATCTGATAGGCATGTGTGGGTTGGAAATACTGCACCAGCGAGCGTTGGCTCAGCCCGCCGAGGATGGTGAAGTAATACATCTCATACCCCGGCAGAACGCAGCAGGGATGGTAGCCCTTGTCGATGCAGATCGTGGAGCCATCGACGATGTGATAGGCGTCGCCGGGCTCGTTGTCCTCGCGTTGCAGCATCTGTAGCCCCGAACCCCAGTTGGGTTTGAAACGGAAATTATAGGTCTCGTCGTGTCGCGTTTCGTCCGGCAGGCGGTTGGTGTCGTGCTTGTGGCTGGGAAACCCCGACCAGCCGCCCTGACCGACGGTAAACAGCTCACTCACCAACAGGCGACCGACTTTGTCGTGTTGCTTTTGGCCTAGTATGTGCTTGATCTTACGGTGTGTTTTGGTGTCGTCGCTGCCGTATTGTACAAGGTCATGATCACGCACATCGAACGGGTCCAGGACCTTGTCGTATTTGGCGCCGGCAATGAACACTTCGGTTTCATCCGACACGCAGGCCATCTGCACTTTCGCACCGACGGGCACATAAACGCCCTCGGGTTCTCCATCCCAGACATCTTCGCCCCGGTTGCCCAGCTTCGGGAAGGCAACGCCTTCGACGTCCACATCGACGCTGCCGGTGGCTGGCACGATGCAGGTCTCGTAGCCGGGAACCTGATATTCGAACGCCTCGCTCTTTTTCAGTTTGACGATGTTGAAATAGTTCAGCGGGACCGCTGGGTCATCGATGTCAACGATGGGTTTGTTCTGATTGTCAAAGGGCGCGATGTGCATGGGAGTCTCCTATGTGGTCGGGCCGGGGTGTGAGGCAAGGAACGCGTCCAGTTCAGCGGTCGTGGGCATGGCGGGCGCACAGCCCGGTTGAGACACCACAATCGATGCGCAGGCTGAGCCGCGCATGACAGCATCCTTCAGGTCATGGCCCGCGGCAATAGAGGCCAGCAGTCCCGCCATAAAACTGTCGCCTGCCCCATTGGGTTTGACAGCGGTGACCGGATAGATGCCGGTTTCAATCTCTTGCCCGTCCACCAACGTGACGGCACCTTTTTCGCCCATTTTGTAGATGACGATCCGACCGGGTTTTTCCGCCAGCTCTTTGGCCTTGGCAAAGCCCTTGTCGATACCGCCAGCCATGAACCCGAACTCTTCGTCATTGCCGACGATCAGATCGCTGGCTTCACCGGCCCGTGACAGGACCTCGGCGGCCACCTCGGGCGAAGGCCAGCTATAGGGGCGGTAGTCGATATCGAAGATGATTGGCAGGTCAACGGCTCGGGCGTTTTCGAACGCACGGAATGTGGCGCTGCGCGATGGTTCGGAGGCAAAGACTGTGCCTGCCGATATGACTGCCGAAAAGGACGAATAATCAACCTTGTCCATGTCCTCTTCAGTGACCTGAAAATCGACAGCCCCATTGCGGTAGATGACATTCTGAAAGTTCTCGATCCGGCTTTCGTAGACGGCCAAAGACATGCGGTATTCGCCGCCCAAAACGCGGATATAGGTGGTGTCTACGCCATAGTGGCGCAGACGGTTCAGGCAGAAGCGACCGACCGCATCGTCTGAGACTGACGTGATCAGAGAGGCCTGACTGCCCAGTTTAACCAATCCGGCGCAAATGTTCGCGGATGAACCACCCAGATCGGCATGGAACGTGTCGGCATCCTCGCTTTTGACGCCGATCGGATCTGCATACAGGTCCATTCCTGCGCGTCCCAGAACGGCAAAGCGGTTTCCTTTGATACCGTCTATCAGAGCGCTCAAGTCATGTCCTCCGGTAAAGTGGGTCGGCAAAGTTTGGACCTTGCGTTGAATCGATTCACACGATACTCATTTTGCAACCGGTTGCAAATAATATGTTCGGAGCCGTTGCAGATGCCTGAAATCGGAATTGGAATTGTGGGTGGCGGCTATATGGGCAAGGCTCATTCCGTTGCCATGTCGGCCGTTGGCGCGGTTTTTAACACCGCATTGAGGCCCCGGCTTGAGGTCATTTGTGCATCCAGCCCCGAAAGCGCCGAACGTTACCGGACGGCCTATTGTTTTGCGCGCGCGACCGACGATTGGCGCGTTTTGGTGGAAGACCCGAGGGTCGAGGCCATTGTGATCGCTTCACCGCAATCCACGCATCGTCAGATCGCCGAAGCAGCCTTTAGTCTGGGCAAGCCCGTGTTGTGTGAAAAGCCTTTGGGTGCATCACTTGAAGACAGTCAGGCCATGGTAGCAGCGGCCGATGCTGCAGGCGCTGTGAACATGGTAGGGTTCAACTATATTCGCACACCCGCCAGCCAGTATGCCCGCCAGCTTATAGTCGATGGAGAGATCGGCGACATCACGTGGTTCCGGGGTGAGCACACCGAAGACTTTTACGCCGATCCTCAGGCACCAGCCACGTGGCGGACAACGGGCATGGCCAATGGCACAATAGGAGATCTTGCGCCGCATATGGTGAACGGAGCGATGGCCCTGGTTGGTCCGATTGCGCAGGTGATGGCCGATGTGGAAACCGTGCATAAAACTCGGCCAGGTGGTGAGGTCACAAATGACGACCATGCCCAGATGATGTGCCGGTTCGAAAACGGCGTTATGGGCAACCTGTATTTCAGCCGCGTCGCGACGGGCCGTAAAATGGGCTATGCTTATGAAATATCAGGCACAAAAGGCGCAATCCGGTTCGATCAGGAAGACCAGAACGCGCTTTGGCTGTATAAGCGAGAGGGGCCCGAAGCTGCGCGCGGGTTCACTAAGATCCTGACAGGTCCTGCGCACCCGGACTACGAACCTTTCTGTCAGGGCCCTGGTCATGGCACCGGCTATCAGGACCAGATCATCATCGAGGCTAAGGACTTCCTTCAGGCTATCCATACCGGAGAAGCGATTTGGCCAACCTTCCGTGATGGGCATGAGGTAAACCGCGTTCTGGCCGCCGCCTTGGCGTCGTCAGACCAGCGGCAATGGAAAGACATCAGCGATTTCTGATCGCTCAATCTATGAAATTCTAAAGAGAGACGATGACCATGGCTAAGTTGAGATGGGGCATGATCGGGGGCGGTGAAGGCAGCCAGATTGGGCCTGCCCATCGCTTGGGTGCTCAGGCTGACGGACTGTTTGAATTTGCTGCTGGCGCGCTGGATCACCGGCCCGAAGCGGGCCGCGAGTATGCGCAACGACTGGGCGTTGCTGCCGATCGCGCCTATGGCAACTGGCAAGAGATGCTGGCGAGCGAGAAAGACCGGGATGATCGAATTGATCTGGTGACCATCGCCACGCCAAACTCGACCCATTTCGAGATCGCCAAGGCGTATCTCGAGGCGGGCTTCAACGTGTTGTGCGAAAAGCCGATGACCATGACGGTAGAAGAGGGCGAAGAGATCGTCCGCGTCGCTGAAGCTTCGGGCAAGATCTGCGCGGTGAACTACTGCTATTCCGCGTACCCAATGGTACGTCAGGCCCGCGCGATGGTGCGTGCAGGCGACATCGGTAAGGTGCGTCTGGTCGTTACCAATTTCAGCCATGGTCATCATGGCGATGCGACCGACGCAGACAACCCGCGTGTTCGCTGGCGCTATGATCCTGCGATGGCAGGTGTCTCGGGGCAGTTTGCCGATTGCGGTATCCATGCACTGCACATGGCCAGCTTTATCTGCGATGACGAGGTGAAGACCCTTTCCGCCGATCTGACCTCGACCATCGCCAGTCGTGAACTGGAAGACGATGCAATGATCAACTTCCGGATGGAAGGCGGCACAGTCGGGCGTCTCTGGACGTCATCGGTGGCAATCGGGCGGCAACATGGCTTTGATATTCAGGTTTTTGGGGAAACCGGCGGGCTGCGCTGGGCATCCGAGCAACCTAATCAGTTGATCTATACCCCGGTGGGTGGGCGTACCCAGATCATCGAAAAGGGCGAGGGCGGTCTTCACGACGAGGTTCAGCGATTGTCTCGGGTCGCAATCGCGCACCCAGAAGGGTTCCCTTTGGCCGTAGCCAACATCTATTGCGATCTGGCCGATGCAATTCGCGGTGAAAGCCGGGATGGCTTGCCCGGAGCCGCAGATGGTGTCAGGTCCATCGCAGCTGTCCATGCGGCTGTTGCTTCGGGCAAAGCGGATGGTGCGTGGCAGGATGCCCGTCCACCAATGTTTCGCTGATCAGGGGCGGGGCCGCAACGTGCCCCGCTCAATCACCCGGCAAGGGAAAATACGGGCCTCGGGATAGCGCTGGGGCTCTTTCAACATCTCGACAACCAGATCGACGGATGAGGTAATGATCTGCTTGATCGGCTGGTGAATCGTCGTCAGATCGATGCTTTCCCAGCGCGACATTTCCATGTCGTTCAGGCCGATGATTCCGACATCTTTGCCCGGCCGCAAACTGTGATCTTTCAACGCTGACAGTGCGCCAATCGACAGGATGTCGTCGCCACAGAAATAAGCTTGGGCCGGATTATTGGCCAACAGCCCCAGCATCTCGGTCCGCCCTGCCTCGAAAGAGTAAGCCCCTGCGAAGCAATAGCTTACTTCAATCTCCGGGTGGTCTGCCAGTTCCTCCATGAAACCGCGATGCCGATCCAGGGCCGATGTTGCATCCTCAGGTCCGCCCAGATAACCGACACGCGTGTACCCACGCGCCACAAATTCGCGGGCGGCCATACGTCCGCATTCCACGTTGTCGATGCCCACGACATGCACTTCGGGCGAAGTGGCCGAGCGTCCAAATGTATGCACCACCGGCACGCCGGCATCATGAAACGCCTTGGCAAAGCTAGGTGGCAGCGTCGACGACGCCACGATGGCCGCATCCACCGAATATTGCCGCAGCATTCGGACCGAATTGGCGGGCTCGGTCTCGTCCGTCAGGTTCACGATCAACGGACGCAGGCCGCGTTCCTGCAAGGCACGCGTGAACTGATCGAAGACTTCAAGAAAAATGGGGTTGTGAAAGTTGTTCGAAATCAACCCGATCAGTTTAGTGCGCCCGGTGGTCAGCGACGAGGCAAGTGCATTCGGGCTGTAGCCAAGTTCGCGGGCTGCTTTTTCGACCTTGCTGCGTGTTTTTGCCGAGACCGAAGCGCCTTCGGTGAACGTGCGCGAGACAGCAGATCGCGATACGCCTGCAAGGGCAGCGACGTCTTTTAAGGTCACGCTCACGGGTGGCGTCTCCAACGGCAAAAGGAAAGGGATTTTGAGGTGGTTTTCATTGCCAGATCATTATGCAGTTTCGGTCAACTCCCGCAACCGGTTGCAAAGCAGCGCAGAGCGGACCCGAAATGAGTAAATCTTTTGATGGAACTTGAACACCTTGATCTGAACCAGTGCAGACAATCATATCCCATTGTCTGTTCGTTTGCGTCGGCTCAATTTGCCATCAACGCCTTCACATTTGCGGTGGCCTACCCGATTGGCGGAGAATCCGCATGCCAGAGCTTAGCCATTGGTTCTAAGGGTTCATATGAAGAAACAACCGCAAAACAGGGCCGATAAGTTACAGCATAACTCTTTCAGCTGGCTAATGTTAAAACTGTAGTGCAACAAGACCGCTCTGCATGCGGCAGGCCTTGTCGTTCCAACAACGTTGATTGAGGTGGAAGAGGCGGCACGTGCGCTAAAAGCCAGCGATATTGAAAAGCCGTTTCCTTCGGCTGGCTGTTGGGTGATACCCGCGGCGATTGCGTATCCCATTCTGGAGATCTGGGCCGATGCCCTTCATCAGATTTCAGAACGGTACACCTGACCTGCGTTTTCTAGACACTGCGATGAAAAAAGGCCCGCGTTCGTCGGGCCTTTTCTTTTAGTTATGCCCGCAGCTTACTGCGGAATTTCGCCTTCCAGCCCTTCGACATAGAAGTTCATGCCGGCCAGCGTGCCATCATCAGCCACTTCACCTTCAGCCAGCCAGTCGCTGCCGTCCTGCCTTTTCAGCGGACCGGTAAAGGGGTGGTACTCGCCCGCCGCCATGGCGGCTTTCAGTGCCAGGGCTTCTTCCTTCACATCAGCCGGTACGGCGTCTGAAATCTCGCCGATTGCAACCATGCCTTCGCGGATGCCATCCCAAGTGTTGGCGCTTTCCCATGTGCCATCCATGACGGCTTGGGTCCGGGCAATGTAGTAGGGGGCCCAATCATCGATGATCGACGAGACGCGCGGGAACGGGGCGTATTCGCTCATGTCCGACGCCTGACCAAAGGTGACAACATTGCCAGCCTCTTGTGCAGCCGCCTGCGGCGCGGTCGAGTCGGTGTGTTGCAGGATCACGTCTGCACCCTGTTCGATCAGAACAGTGGCGGCGTC
This sequence comes from Ruegeria sp. HKCCD7296, assembly GCF_013110775.1. NCBI lineage: Bacteria > Pseudomonadati > Pseudomonadota > Alphaproteobacteria > Rhodobacterales > Roseobacteraceae > Ruegeria > Ruegeria sp. HKCCD7296. The sequence continues at coordinate 44,647 of NZ_WVRF01000020.1, read as the reverse complement.
AGCTTCTTTCGCAGGATCAAACCAAGTGTAGGCCCAAACGATCTTGAACTCGACATCCGGGTTCACCTTCTTGGCGTGGATATAGGCCGAGTTGATGCCGCGGATCACTTCGGGGATCGGATACGAACCGATATAGCCGATGATGTTCGACTTGGTCATATTGCCCGCGATGTGGCCCTGAACAGCGCGGCCCTCGTAGAAACGTGCTGAATAGACCGAGACGTTGTCGGCTGTTTTATAGCCGGTCGCGTGCTCGAATTTTACGTTCGGGAACTTCTTAGCCACGTTGATGGTCGGATCCATATAGCCGAACGACGTGGTAAAGATCAGATCAGCGCCTTCCAGCGCCATCTGGGTCATTACACGCTCAGCATCGGGACCTTCGGGAACCGATTCAACAAAGACGGTTTCAACCTTGTCGCCAAAGTGATCCTCGACGGCCAGACGGCCCTTGTTGTGCTCATAGGTCCAGCCGCCGTCGCCCACCGGACCGACATAGACGAAGCCGACCTTGGTTTTGTCTTCGGCCATAGCGCCTGTGGCTAGGCCCAGTGCCATGGCGGCACTTGCCAGAAGTGTAGTGAATTTCATGTGTTACTCCCCAAGTTGGTTCAGTTGGCCCCTAGTGCGAGGCATGGAAGGTCCGGCCCAGTGAGGCAGGTGCGCTGCTCTTGTCGGCCGAAAGGATCACAAGCACAAGGATCGTGATGATATAAGGCGACATTGCCAGATACTCGACAGGAATGGCAACGCCCGCTGCCTGCAAATTAAGCTGCAACACAGTGATGCCGCCAAACAAGTAAGCCCCCAGCAAGGCGCGCCATGGTTTCCAGCTGGCAAACACCACAAGCGCCAGAGCGATCCAGCCCACACCCGCGGTCATTCCTTCGGTCCACTGAGGCACGCGGATCAAGCTGATATAGGCGCCACCCAGACCCGCACAGGCCCCGCCGAAAAGGATCGCCATGATGCGGATCTTGATGACCTTATAGCCAAGTGCGTGTGCGGCATCGTGATTTTCGCCGACCGCGCGCAGAATCAGACCGACGCGGGTGTATTTCAGCGTCGCCCAGACCGCTGCGGTCAAAGCGATACCGACATAAAGGATCGGGTCATGCTGGAACAGGATTGGGCCGATGACCGGGATATCGCTGATCACCGGGATATGAATGTCGCCCATACTCGGGGGTTTGACGCCTACATAGCTCTGCCCCATCAGTGCGCTGAATCCCAGCCCGAACAGGGTCAGTGCAAGGCCACTTGCCACCTGATTGGCCAAGGCCACCTGTGTCAACAAAACAAACAGCAAAGACAGAACCGCGCCGCCAATGGCCGCCGCGACAAAGCCCAGCCAGGGCGACCCGGTCTCGACCGAGATCGCAAAGCCACTGATCGCGCCTACGATCATCATGCCCTCGACGCCAAGGTTCAGAACACCTGCTTTCTCAACGACCAGTTCTCCGATCGCGGCCAGCAGCAGGGGAGTTGCGGCCACCATCAGCGAAGCGACCAGAAGGACGGGGTTGATTTCACCAAGGTCCATTATGCTACCTCGCTACGCGCCGCACGGATGCGGTAGTTGGTCAGAAGATCGAAAGCCAGAAGGAAGAACAGCAGCATCCCCTGGAACACCTGAATGGCAGCGGCTGGCAGGCCCAGCTGCGATTGCGCGATTTCCCCGCCGATATAAGTCAGCGCCATCAGGCCACCGGCCAGCAGGATACCCACCGGATGCAGGCGGCCCAGAAAAGCAACGATAATCGCGGTGAAGCCATAGCCAACGTTGAAATCGATGCTGACCACGCCCGAAGGCCCTGAGACCTCGAACATCCCTGCCAGCCCGGCCAGTGCCCCGGAGAGGCCCAGACAGAACAGAATCAGCCGCGCCGGATTCACACCCGCGAATTTCGCCGCACGAGGTGCCTCACCAGTCAAACGGATGTGAAAACCCAGCATGTGCCGGTTCAGCAGGATATAGGCAAAGATCACGGCAATCAGTGCAGTGACGACGCCCCAATGCATACCTGACCCGGCGATCAACTCGGCGTTGTGCGCACTGTCATATTGCTGCAGGTTGCGCGAACCGGGAAAGCCAAAGCCCTCTGGGTTCTTCAGCAGACCCAGTGAGACCGAGGCAAGCATCTGCTCGGCCACATAGACCAGCATAAGCGACACCAGGATTTCATTGGTGCCAAAGCGCACTTTCAAAAAGGCCGGGATCATCGCCCAAAGCCAGCCGCCGAACGCGCCTGCGATTACCATGATCGGGAAGATGAAAAACGCATCCATAGGAAAAAAGGCCAGCCCAGCACCAGCGCCGAAAATGGCACCCATGATGTACTGACCTTCGGCCCCAATGTTCCAGATGCCAGCCCGAAAGCCCAGCGAAAGACCAATGGCGATCAAAACCAACGGCGCGCCTTTCACCAACAATTGGGGACGGTAGTAGAAGGCGAACTCGCCAAACAGTGGTTCCCAGAAAATGGTGCCAATGGCTTCAATTGGGTTCTTGCCCAGAATGGCGAACAAGATGCCGCCAAACACCATCGTCGCCAACACCGCAACCAAAGGGGTGGCATAAGACCACGCCTTGGACGGCTGTGGCCGTTTCTCCAACACAATCATCTGCTCACACCCCCAACTCTTCTTCTTGTTGCAAATACGGCCGCCGGAGGCGGTTCAACGCGTCACACATGCGCCACCTCCATGCCGTGGGCTCCACCCATCATCAGCCCGATCTCGTCCACCGTCAGACCCGTTGTTGGGCGCGGTGCGCTTAGCCGTCCTTCATTCAACGCCGCAAAGCTGTCCGAGATTTCCATCAGCTCATCCAGATCCTGGCTGATGCAGACCACGGCAGTCCCTTTGGCGGCCAGATCCAGAATGGCCTGCCGGATAGATGCCGCAGCAGCAGCATCCACGCCCCAGGTGGGCTGGTTTACAACCAGAACATCGGGGTTTTGCAGCACTTCACGACCGATCACGAATTTCTGCAGGTTCCCGCCAGACAAAGACCGGGCGGCATTTTCAGGACCCGGCGTGCGGACGTCAAAAGCGCTGATGATCTTTTCGGCAAAGCTCTTGGTTTCGGCCCACTTGAGGAAACCGTTGCTTTCCAGCCCTTCCCGCACCGATCCGGTCAGCAAGGCGTTTTCCGTCAGGCTCATATCCGGGGCTGCCGCATGACCCAGCCGCTCTTCGGGGGCCGTCAGCACACCCAGCTTGCGCCGCGCGGTGGGGCCGAGCTTGCCGATCCGCTGGCCGTTGAACTTGATCGCATCCGCGGCGGTCAGGATTTCACCGGACAACACGCCCAGCAATTCATCCTGCCCATTCCCGGCAACGCCACCGATGCCCAAAACCTCACCCTTGCGGACGGTCATGTGAATGTTCTTCAACGCAGTGCCGAATTCCGAGGGCGACGGGACGGACAGTCCACTGACATCCAGCGCAACTTCACCAAATTCACGCCCCGACCGTTCAGGCGTTTGCAGGGTTGATCCCACCATCATCTCGGCCATGTCCCGCGCGGAAGTTTCAGCAGGCACGCATTCGCCCACATTCTTGCCCAGCCGCAGGATCGTCGCGTGATCACACAGCGTGCGGATTTCTTCCAGCTTGTGCGAGATGTACAGGATCGACGTCCCTTCGGATCGCAGTTTGTTCAGCGTTTCAAACAGAATATCAACCTCTTGCGGGGTCAGCACGCTCGTCGGTTCGTCCATGATCAGCAGTTTAGGGTCCTGCAACAGGCAACGGATGATCTCGACGCGCTGCCGCTCACCCGCCGACAGATCGCCAACCGTGCGGTATGGGTCCAAAGGCAATCCGTAGGTCTCGGACACTTCGCGGATTCGCGAGGCCAGATCGCCCATCGGCGGCGGGTTCTCCATCCCCAACGCAATATTCTCGGCCACGTTCAAAGCGTCGAACAACGAGAAGTGCTGGAACACCATCGCGATCCCGTCCGCCCGCGCGGAGCGCGGCTCGGGCGGCGCAAAAGGCTGACCGCGCAGCAGCATCGTGCCGCTGTCGGGCTTCACCAACCCATAGATAATCTTGACCAGCGTGGATTTGCCCGCGCCGTTTTCCCCCAGCAGGGCGTGAACTTCGCCCTCGCCGATGTCAAAAGACACCTGATCATTGGCCACGACACCGGGATAGGCTTTGGTCAGCCCTTGCAGGCTCAGAAGTGGAGTGGTCACGCGCTCAGGTCCTTCTTCAACTCGTTCTGCCGGGCCGGGCGCAACAGCTGCGCGGCGACGCCGACGGCGATCATCTGCGGGTGTTTGCCCAGGTTCGGATCACCAATTGGACAGGTGATCCGGCTGATCCGCTCGGGCGAGTGCCCAAGGGCCGCCAGCCGCGACCGGAATCGCGCCCATTTCGTAGCCGAGCCGATCAGTCCCGCAAAGCGGAAATCATGTAAAAGCAGCCTGTTGCACAGCTCCAGGTCCAAATTGTGTGAATAGGTCAGCACAAGATGCTCGGCATCGGTCGGTGCGTGTCGAACCAGTTCGGCCGGTTTGGTAGCTGGAACCGAGGTAACTCCGGCGGCAATCGTGTCGGGAAACCGATCCAAGCCGGTGTCGATCCAGGTGATCGCAAGGTCGGGCAGCGGTGAGAGAACATCCACCAAAGCCCGTCCGACATGACCGGCACCCCAAATCCAAAGGTTCCGGTTTGGTTTGTGCACTGGCTCAATCATCCAGCCGTCAACCATCTGGGGTTCAGGTGTGATCCCCTGACCACGCGCGGTTGCCAGCACTCGTTTGACCGACAGCGGCATCTCTTCGCCAGATGTGGCACGTGCGATGAGTGTTTCATCCAGCGTTTCCAGCGCCGCGCGGTCATAGACCTCGCTGAGCAGCGAAACCGCGCCACCGCAACATTGTCCCATCCCAGGCCCAAGCGCGTGATGGGTTAGACGCGAAGACCGGGTTTGCGCCCGCGCCGCTTCGGCCGCCTGATATTCCAGCGTCCCTCCGCCGATGGTGCCGGACTGTCCGTCCTTCCAGACAAGCATGGCTGCGCCAACCTCGCGCGGGGACGATCCTTTGATGCCGGCAATAACCACCCGGACCACTCGTCCATGGGTTTCGACCGCCTCCCTCAAAGCCTCCAGGTCAAATCCCATCAGATGCCTCCCTTCATCCTTTGGACACCGCGCCAGACTTCTTCAGCCGTGGCAGGTGCGTCGAGCGCGGGGTAGGTATCGCCACATGCCGCAACCGCGTTGGACAGGGCCAACCATGCTGAGATGCCCAACATGAAGGGCGGTTCGCCAACCGCTTTCGAGCGATAGATCGTGTCTTCGCGGTTCTCGCCATCCCAAAGCGCGACATTGAAAATGTCAGGCCGGTCAGAGCAGGCAGGAATCTTGTAGGTCGAAGGCGCATGTGTGCGCAGGTTGCCCTTGTCATCCCAGACCAGTTCCTCGGTCGTCAGCCAACCCGCGCCTTGCACGTAACCGCCTTCGACCTGCCCGATATCCAGCGCCGGGTTCAGCGATGCGCCCGCGTCATGCAGGATATCCGTGCGTAGAATGCGGTTTTCACCGGTCAGAGTATCGACGGCTACCTCGGTGACCGACGCGCCATAGGCGAAGTAGAAAAACGGGCGTCCGCGCCCTGCGATTCGGTCCCATTCGATCTTGGGCGTTTTGTAAAAACCGGTTGCCGACAAGCTTATCCGGCCCTGATAGGCCAGCGCTGCGGCTTCGGCAAAAGTGTACTTTTCTTCCCCAACCATTACGTGACCATCGGAGAAACTGACCGTCGACGGATCAGCCTGATGCCGTTCCGCCAGATAGTCTGCCATCCGGTCGCGGATCGTATCACAAGCGGCTTTCACTGCCATGCCGTTCAGATCACTGCCCGAGGACGCCGCCGTGGCCGAGGTATTGGGCACCTTGGCTGTATCCGTGGCGGTGATTTTCACCATCTCCAATGGGATGCCAAAGCGCGAGGCTGCGACTTGCGCCACTTTCTGGAACAGTCCCTGACCCATTTCGGTGCCGCCATGGTTTAGGTGGACCGAGCCGTCCTGATATACATGCACCAGCGCACCCGCCTGATTGAGGTGAGTCAGAGTGAAGGAAATCCCGAACTTGACCGGAGAGAAGGCGATGCCTTTTTTGATAACGCTGTTTTTGGCGTTCCACTCTCCAATAGCCGCCTTGCGCGCGGAGTAGTCGCTGGATTTCAGCAGTGCATCGGTCATTTCGTGCAGTTCGAAATCGCTGACCTCCATGCCGTAGGGCGTCGTGTTGCCACCAGCAGGAAGGGGACGCACCGGCGCGTTCCCGGTTTCAACCGCGCCGCGGCTGGTCAGGTCCTCATGCGGGTCGGGATGGCCCAGAAGCTTCTCTGTTGGTGCGACCTCAGCAACCGCATGCGCGGGTTCATAGTAGTTCCGGCGGCGCAGCTCGACCGGGTCCAGCCCCAGTTTATGCGCGGCGTGGTCCATCACCCGCTCGATCCCGACCATCCCCTGCGGGCCGCCAAAGCCGCGATAGGCGGTGGCGGATTGGGTGTTGGTTTTCAACCGGTGGCTTTCGATCCTTGCGTTGGGCAGCAGATAGGCATTGTCCGAATGCAGCATGGCGCGGTCGGCGACGGGCAGAGACAGGTCCTGCGCCCATCCGCAGATGGCGTAATGAAGGAACGATACGCCCTGAATATGCCCATGCTCATCGAACCCGGCCTTATAGGAAATGCGGAAGGCATGGCGCTTGCCGGTGATGATCATGTCATCGTCGCGGTCATAGCGCATCTTGCAGGCTTTGCCTGTGGCGCGCGCGGCTATGGCGCAAGCGACAGCCAGCGCGTTGCCTTGGCTTTCCTTGCCGCCAAAGCCGCCGCCCATCCGGCGGGTTTCAACCCGGACAGCGTGCATGGGGACACCCAAAGCGTCCGCTACTTTGTGCTGAATTTCGGTCGGGTGTTGTGTGGAACTGTGCACCAACATATCCGCGCCTTCATTTGGCACGGCCAGTGCAGCCTGGCCTTCGAGGTAGAAGTGCTCCTGCCCGCCAAGTTCGAACGTGCCTTCGATCACATGTGCTGCACCTGCGATGGCGGCATCCGCATCGCCTTTGGCGTAAACACGTGGGCCATCCTCGAACCGGCTATCCGCGGCCAGCGCCTCTTCAACCGTCAGGATCGGTGTGTCCTCGGCATAGTCGATCTTGCCCAGGCGCGCGGCCTTGCGCGCGGCCAGATGGCTGGTGGCGACGACCAGAAATACGGGCTGGCCGATATAGTGAACCGTGCCGTCCGACAGCAGTGGTTCATCATGGATCGAGGGCGAGACGTCGTTGGCGAAAGGCAGGTCCTCGGCCGTCATCACCATCACAACACCTTCGGCGGCCTTTACTCCCGACAGATCCATTGCGGTGATATTACCCTTGGCAATCGGGCTGATACCAAATGCCAGATGCAGCGTGCCTTTGGGTGTCGGGATGTCATCCACATATCGCGCCGAGCCGGACACATGCAGCGGCGCCGCGTCGTGGGGGAGGGGTTTGGTCACGCTCATGCCGACACCTCCAGCACGTTGGTGATCTCGCCCTGGTCTTCGAGGAAATAGCGTTCCAGCATCGCTTTGGCCGTTTCCAGACGATAGATGGCCGAGGCGCGCATGTCCGTGAGTGGTGAATAGTCCTCGGCAAAATATGGCAGCGCGGCCGCAACGGTCTCGCGTGTCCAGGGTTTGCCGATCAGTGCGGCCTCGACATGGGTTGCCCGTTTCGGAATACCGGCCATGCCGCCAAACGCGATACGCGCCTGTGTGACGGTGCCGTCCGAAACAGTGATATTGAAACTGCCGCAAACGGCCGAGATATCCTGATCGAACCGTTTGCTGAGCTTGTATGCCTTCAGCCTGTCAGGCTGACGTGGGAAGCTGACGGATTCGACGAATTCACCCGGGGCACGATCCTGCTTGCCATAGTCAATGAAGAACTCTTCCAAGGGGATCGAGCGCCGCTCATCGCCTTTGCGCAGGTGTAGGTTTGCACCCAGCGCAATAAGCGCAGGTGGATTGTCCCCTATGGGCGAACCATTTGCGATGTTGCCGCCGACGGTCGCTGCATGGCGCACCTGAACGCTGGCGTAGCGTCGGATCATTTCGGCATAGGACGGGTGAAGGTCGGCCAGGGCCTCTCCCATGCGGTTCATGTCGACCATTGCACCGAAGCGGGCTTCGGTATCGGTGATCGTGATTTCTTTCAAGTCATCACAACGGTTGAGGAATATGACCGGGTCCAGATCACGCAGCTGCTTGGTGACCCAAAGACCTACATCGGTTGCGCCGGCAACCAGGGTGGCGCTAGGGTGCTCGGCAAACAGAGACGCCAGTTCGTCAGCGCTGTTGGGGAGGAAGGGGGGCTCTGCCCCCTGGCCTGCGGCCTCCCCCCGAGGTATTTGTGAACAAGAGAAGGACCGGTCGTCAGTGATCCATTTTGGGGTTGGTTCAGCCTCGGCGGTTTTGGCAGCGCGGATGATTGGGGCGTAACCGGTGCAGCGGCACAGGTTCCCTGCAAGCTGGGTGTCGTGATCTGTTGCGCCATTTGCATGACTGGCGACCATCGACATTACAAAGCCGGGGGTGCAGAACCCGCATTGAGATCCGTGCAGGTCCACCATCGCCTGTTGTACCGGGTGGGCTTCGCCATTCGGGCCCCTGGCACCTTCGACGGTGCGGACGGCTTTGCCGTGCAATTGCGGAAGAAACAGAATGCAGGAATTCAGGGCCTTATGGCCGTCTACATCCGTGACCATGACGGTGCAGGCCCCGCAATCGCCTTCGTTGCAGCCTTCCTTGGTGCCGGTCAGGCCGCGATCCTCGCGTAGCCAATCCAGCAGGGTCGCCGTTGGATCGATATCCGCCAGCTCCACTGTCTCTCCGTTCAGAAGAAACGTGATATTCATTCGAGAAACCCGTCGCGTTACCCTGTTGCGCCCATTGGACCCTCCTTCGATGCGACGTAGAAAGAGCGGCGGGCGAAGTGCTTGCCGTAAGATGTTAGAAACTGCGCGGCTTATCTGGCAAGAAAAACTGCCTATATGATGTACCATTTGGAACGCGCAGCATGCTTTTCCTGCTTTTGTGTAAAAGGCAGGCGCTTGTAAATAAAGTGCTTTTTGAATGCGACGGGCACTCAATCCCGAAGCACCTTCTGAAAAAGCCGAATAATCAGCGCCGATTTTTTATGCATTCCAAAGCCACGGTTCCCGCTTTTGCAGCGCGCCTGGCTGAGATAGCGTAGGCGGCATGAGCAGCAATCCTCGATTCATTCACCTCCGCGTTCACACCGAATACTCCCTTTTGGAGGGCGCCGTGCGGCTGAAAAAGCTACCTGCCCTTTGCGAGAAGATGGAGATGCCCGCCGTCGCTGTGACAGACACCAATTCGATGTTCTCGGCCTTGGAGTTCTCGGTCACGGCAAGCGGAGCGGGTGTTCAGCCGATCATGGGTTGTCAGGTTGACTTGACTTACGTGCAGGCTCAGCCCGGCGAAAAGCCCAAAGTACCCGCGCCTTTGGTTTTGCTGGCGCAGTCCGAGGCTGGGTATGAAAACCTGATGAAGCTGAGTTCCTGCCTTTACGTGGACAAAGGTGGACAGCTGCCGCAGGTCACTTTGGACGAGCTTGCGGATCGGTCGGACGGTTTGATTTGCTTGACCGGCGGTCCAGACGGACCGGTTGGGATGCTGCTGCAACAGGGTCAACGTCCGGCGGCTGAGGCGCTGGTGGATCGGTTGGCGGGCATGTTCCCGGATCGCCTTTATATCGAACTTCAGCGTCATCCGGGTGAAGATGGCCAGCCGGAAGCAGAACGGCTGACCGAGCGTGGCCATGTTGAGATGGCTTATACCAAAAACCTGCCGTTGGTTGCTACCAATGACGTCTATTTCCCAACCTCGGATATGTATGAAGCGCATGATGCGCTGATCTGTATCGCCGAAGGGGCTTATGTCGATCAGCAAGAAGGCCGCCGCCGACTGACCGCGCAGCACTATTTCAAGTCGCAGCAAGAGATGGTGACTCTGTTCGCAGACTTGCCGGAAGCGATCGAGAACACGGTTGAGATCGCCAAACGCTGCGCCTTTATGGCCTATCGCCGGGATCCGATCCTGCCAAAATTTGCAGATGACGAGGTGGCCGAACTGCGCCGTATCGCCAACGAGGGGTTGCAGAAACGTCTGGCTGTGATCCCGCACGCTGTGACGCCAGAGGAATATCAGGAACGTTTGGAATTCGAACTTGGCATTATCGAAGGAATGGGCTTTCCCGGCTACTTCCTGATCGTTGCGGACTTTATTCAATGGGCAAAGGATCACGACATTCCGGTTGGTCCGGGGCGGGGCTCGGGTGCGGGCTCATTGGTGGCCTATGCGCTCACAATCACCGACCTTGACCCGTTGCGCTATTCGCTGCTGTTCGAACGCTTCCTGAACCCCGAGCGGGTGTCGATGCCGGATTTCGATATCGACTTCTGCATGGACCGCCGAGAAGAGGTGATCCGTTACGTGCAGCAGAAATACGGGCGCGACAAGGTGGGGCAGATCATCACCTTTGGTGCGCTATTGTCGAAGGCCGCCGTGCGCGATATCGGGCGGGTTTTGCAGATGCCTTACGGGCAGGTGGACCGTTTGTCCAAGATGATCCCAGTTGAGGGCGTCAAACCTGTTTCCATTGAAAAAGCGCTGAAAGACGAGCCACGCCTGCGGGAAGAGGCGCGGAACGAAGAGGTGGTAGATCGCCTTCTGACCTACGGCCAACAGGTCGAAGGATTGCTACGCAACGCGTCGACCCACGCAGCGGGCGTTGTAATCGGGGATCGGCCTTTGGACGCGCTGGTGCCTTTGTATCAGGACCCGCGCTCGGACATGCCGGCGACCCAGTTCAACATGAAATGGGTGGAACAGGCCGGTTTGGTGAAGTTCGACTTTCTGGGTCTGAAAACGCTGACCGTGATCCAGAACGCCATGGACCTGATCTTCAAGTCCGGTCGCCCACTGCACATTGCTGCTGATGGCACCGAGCTTTACGAACCCGCTGAAGGGGCTGAGAACCAGATCAACGCTATCCCGCTGGACGATGAGGCGACGTATAAGCTCTACTCGGCAGCCAAGACGGTGGCAGTGTTCCAGGTGGAATCCTCGGGCATGATGGACGCGCTCAAGCGTATGAAGCCCACATGTATCGAGGATATCGTGGCCCTTGTGGCGCTGTATCGTCCGGGTCCGATGGAAAACATCCCGACCTATTGCGAAGTTAAGAACGGTCTTCGCAAAATCACTTCGGTTCACCCACTGATCGACCATATCCTTGAGGAAACGCAGGGCATCATCGTTTATCAGGAACAGGTGATGCAGATCGCACAGGTCATGGCGGGATACAGCCTAGGCGGTGCTGATCTGTTGCGTCGTGCGATGGGTAAGAAGATCAAGGAGGCGATGGACGCTGAGCGCCCCAAGTTTGAAAAAGGCGCGGGCGAGAATGGCGTGGATGCCAAGAAGGCCAGCGAGGTTTTCGACCTGCTGGAGAAATTCGCCAACTACGGCTTCAACAAGTCCCACGCGGCCGCGTATGCGGTGGTCAGTTATCAGACCGGCTGGCTGAAGGCGAACCACCCGGTCGAGTTCATGGCGGGTGTCATGAACTGCGATATCCATCTGACCGACAAGCTGGCGGTTTACTTCGAAGAAGTTCGCAAGGGGCTGGAACTGCCCTACGTGCCGCCATGTGTGAATCGTTCCATCGCGACGTTCGATGTAGTGAACGGTGAATTGGTTTATGCGCTGGGCGCGCTGAAAAACGTGGGCGTCGAGGCGATGAACCTTGTGGTCGAGGGGCGTCGCGCCGGAGGCGCGCAGGATGAAAAGAGCGAAAAACCGTTCGTCAACCTGTTCGACTTTGCGCGGCGTGTGGATCTGAAGAAAGTCGGCAAACGCCCGTTGGAAATGTTGGCGCGGGCCGGGGCGTTTGACGAGCTCGACAAAAACCGCCGCCGTGTGTTCGAAAGCCTTGATCGTCTGGTGCAGTATTCGGCGGCGATTCATGAACAAAAGAACTCGAACCAGGTGTCTCTGTTTGGTGAAGCCGGTGATGACCTGCCTGAACCTCGCCTTTCGCCGACGCCGGACTGGCTGCCTGCTGAACGGTTGAGCGAGGAATTTAAGGCGATTGGATTCTACCTATCGGGACACCCGTTGGACGATTATATGCCCGCGCTGAAGCGAAAACAGGTCCTGACGTTGGATGAGGTGATGGAAAAGGCCCGCTCTGGCCCACTGATCGCCAAGATGGCCGGTGTTGTCGCCGGACGGCAGGAACGGAAATCGGCCAAGGGCAACCGCTTTGCTTTTGCGCAGCTCTCGGACCCAACTGGCGCTTATGAGGTCACGCTGTTTTCAGACACCTTGGAGAAATGTCGCGAGTTTCTGGAAACCGGCGCTCAAGTGGTGCTGACCGCCGAGGCAACGATGGAAGCTGATCAGCTTAAGCTGCTGGGGCGTTCGGTGGGACCTGCGGATTCTCTTGTGGCCGAGGCTGGGGCAACCGGGTTGCGTATCTTTGTCGACGAAGCGCAGGCTGTACCAACCGTCGCCAAGGTGTTGGAAGACGCAGCCGCCGCTACCAAAGGTGCTGCGCGGGGCCCAATCCAGTTGCTTTTGATGGATCCAAGCCTGCCGGGTGAAGTTGAAATGGATCTGGGGCGCGCGTTCCCGATCAACCCACAGATCAAGGGCGCGATCAAATCCCTGGAAGGCGTTATGACCGTCGAAGAGATCTGACGCCGTTTTGTTGCCAGATAGTTGGCGTCTGGGTAGGCTGAACTGACAGAGATGTCTTTAAGTCATGCTACGGGAGGGCGTTGATATGGCGATTGCAGGTCTCACGTTAAGAAAAGTTGTATTTGGTGCCGCTGCGTCGCTGGCTTTGGTTTCAGCCTCAGCCAGCTTGGCGGATGACAAGAAAAAAGAAAACACGATCAAGGGCGCTGTAATCGGCGCGGGTGTCGGTGCCTTGATTGGTGACGGCAAGGGCGCCGCCGCAGGCGCGGTGGCTGGTGCGCTGATTGGCGCAAATTCCAAGTGAGTGGAGGAGCAAAAAGATGCGTTTTAACTCGCTTAAAGTGATTGTCGCCGCCGGAATCTTCACAATCCCCGGGATGGCTTTCGCCGACGAAGAGGCTGAACAGATGATGCAAGAAGCGCTGCCGCTTATGTATCACACTTGTACCTCGGTCATTGAAGAAGCCGACGGGAACGAAGAATACATTCTGGAGGTTGTTGGTAAAATGACGGCCCTGTCGCTGTACAACCGTCAGGTCGATATCGAGGCACATGCCGCGTCGGATGAGGATAAGGCCGCGCTGCGCGAAACTTTTTTGGCAGCTTTGAAAGACGGCTGCGCCGGTGATGAAAACGCGCTTTTGGGTGGTGTCGTGGACAACGCCGTCAAGACGACGCTGGGACTGTAGGATTTTAGTAGTGCGGCGGTCGTTCGTCACCAAAGACAACGCCGCCTGAACCTTCTTGCGCGCGCTCTGCTTCGCGTTGCAACAGCATTTCGACCCGACGCGTCAGGCGATCGATCTCGGACTGTTGCGTGGTCACAACCGTGTTCAGTTCTTCCACGGTACGGGTCAGATGGGCGATCTGCTCTTCCAGATGCTGCATGGGGCTCTCCTTGATGCGCCGGTCATAGCGACCCTGTGCCGCCATGGCCAGAGAAAGCGCGCCTTGCCCCGATGCGGGCCATGGGATAGACCGCGCGCGGAACAAGGACACTCCCGAGGACGCCCCACATGGCCAAGCCCAAGAAACAGCCCCGCCCCAAGGCCGTAACGCCAAAAGGGTTCCGCGACTATTTCGGCGAGGAAGTCACGCAGCGCACCGAGATGCTGCGGACAATTGCGGGTGTCTATCATCGTTACGGGTTTGACGCCTTGGAAAGCAGCGCGGTTGAGACAGTCGAGGCGCTGGGCAAGTTCCTGCCCGACGTGGATCGCCCAAACGAAGGCGTCTTTGCCTGGCAGGAGTTTGACGAGGGCGGCAATGGCGATTGGATGGCCCTGCGCTACGACCTGACCGCTCCGTTGGCCCGCGTCTACGCACAACACCGCAACGATCTGCCGACGCCCTATCGCCGTTATGCGATGGGTCCGGTCTGGCGCAACGAAAAGCCGGGGCCGGGGCGCTATCGTCAGTTTTATCAGTGCGACGCGGATACGGTCGGCACGGCCTCGATGGCTGCAGACGCTGAAATCTGTGCGATGCTGTCGGACACGCTCGAGACTGTAGGTATTCCGCGTGGCGACTATCTGGTCCGGGTCAACAACCGCAAGGTTCTGAACGGCGTGTTGGAGGCGATGGGTCTGGGCGAGGACGCCGCCGCGCGCGACAACGTTCTGCGCACCATCGACAAGTTCGATAAGGTGGGTCAGGCTGGTGTGCGTGAGTTGCTGACCAAGGGCCGGTTGGATGCCTCAGGTGCGTTTATCGACGGCGTGGGTCTGAGCGACGATCAGGCCGAGCCCGTGATTGCGTTTTTGACCTCAAAGGCTGCGGATACTGCTGGGACGCTGGCCAACCTGCGCGCCGCTGTGGGCAACAGCAAGATCGGCGCGGATGGCATCGCCGAGTTGGAACAGATTGGCGCGCTGCTGGATGCAGGTGGCTATGGTTCGGACCGGATCGAGATTGACCCTTCGGTCGTGCGTGGTCTGGGTTATTACACTGGGCCGGTCTATGAGGCTGAACTCACCTTTGAGATTTTCGACGAGAAAGGCCGCAAGCGACAATTCGGGTCTGTCTCTGGCGGTGGTCGCTATGACGATCTGGTCAAACGCTTCACCGGGCAGGAAGTACCTGCGACCGGTATCTCGATAGGCGTTGACCGTCTGCTGGCCGCGTTGCGCGAAAAAGGCCGGATCGGCGCGCAGGCTCAGGGGCCTGTGGTTGTCACCGTGATGGATCGCGACCGTATGGCCGACTATCAGGCCATGGTGGCGGAACTGCGCAATGCTGGCATTCGCGCCGAGGTCTACCTGGGCAATCCCAAGAACTTCGGCAATCAGCTGAAATACGCGGACAAGCGGAACTCTCCGATTGCGGTGATCGAAGGCGGTGACGAAAAAGCCAATGGCATCGTGCAGATCAAGGACTTGATCCTTGGTGCCAAAATCGCCGAAAGCGCGACGCTGGAGGAATGGAAAGAACGCCCCAGTCAGTTCGAAGTGCCGCGCGGTGATCTTGTCGCGAAGGTGCGCGAAATTCTGGACAGTCAGGACTGACCCATGCCCAACCGTTCCCAGATACAGGCCCGCGCCGCAATGATGCGTGTCCGGTTTGAGGCGGCTGGCGCTCAGGTCGTGGACACGCCCCTGTTGCAGCCGGCAGAAACACTGCTGGATCTGTACGGCGAAGACATTCGCGCGCGCGCCTATGTGACGTCGGACGCCCTGCGTGGTGAACAGATGCTGCGCCCGGATTTCACTTTGCCAGTGGTGCAGATGCACATGAGCGATGGGGCCGAGCCCGCGCGCTATACCTATTCGGGTGAGGTTTTCAGGCGGCAGGAACACGACCCGGACCGGGCCAATGAATACATTCAGGTTGGCTATGAGGTGTTCGACCGGAACGATCCTGCCGGGGCCGATGCCGAGGTCTTCTCGCTTTTTGCGCTGCAACTGCGCGGCTTGCCGTTGCGTGCGGCCACCGGGGATATTGGTATCCTGACGGCCGCTGTGGCCGGGTTGCGCACGACCGAACGTCGCAAGGCCGCGCTGATGCGCCATCTGTGGCGGCCACGCCGGTTCCGTGTTTTGCTGGACCGCTATGCGGGCCGAACGCCAGAGCCCGAGTTGCGGTCTGATCTGCTGAACGCCACCGAACCGATGGTGTTTGACGCACCTATGATCGGAAAACGTCGGGCCTCGGAAATCGAGGCGCGTATCGAAGCTTTGCGCGAGGATCGTGAGACCCCGCCGATTTCTGATAGTGAGCTTGTCGGCCTGGAAACGCTGCTGAATGTACGCGAGACCATGCCCTTTGCGTTGGAACAACTGCGCGACGTGGCTGTGGATTTGCCGCAGATCACGCCGGCGCTGGACCGGCTGGAGGCCCGCGTGGCTGCGTTGCAGGCGCGTGGTGTCGACGTCGCGCGCTTGGATTTCGAGGCCGCCTATGGCCGGACCTCGATGGAATATTACGACGGGTTCGTTTTCGGTTTTTACGCCGAAGGCCGACCCGATCTGCCTCCGATCGCGACCGGCGGGCGTTATGATGCGCTGACCCGGCAACTGGGCAACGGGGCCGAAATCCCGGCCGTTGGGGGCGTGCTGCGGCCCGACTTGATGCTGGAGATCGAGGAGGGCGCGCAATGAGCCTTAAACTGGGCGTGCCCTCGAAGGGGCGGTTGATGGAAAAGACCTTCTCGTGGTTCGAAAAGCGCGGCATTGCTTTGTCCCGCAGCGGATCAGACCGGGAATATGCAGGCAAGGTCGAAGGGATCGATGGGGTCTCGCTGGTTCTGCTGTCTGCCGGAGAAATCCCGCGCGAACTGGCGGCGGGGCGGATTCATCTGGGTGTCACCGGTATTGATCTGGTGCACGAGAAACTGCCGCGTTGGGAACAGCAGTTGGAAGAGATCTCGCAGCTGGGCTTCGGCAAGGCGGATCTGATCATTGCAACGCCGGCCTGCTGGGTGGACGTTGATACGCTTGATGATCTTGATGCTGCGGCGGCGGCGTTTCGCAAAACCCATGGCCACCGCCTTCGGATTGCGACCAAGTATCACCGGCTGGTGCGCGAGTTCCTGACCGATTCAGGCGTCGCGGATTACACGCTGGTCGATAGCCAGGGCGCGACAGAAGGCACGGTGATGAACGAAACCGCAGAGGCGATCGCCGATATCACCTCGACCGGCGAAACGCTGCGGGCCAACCACCTGAAGATCCTGTCTGACGGTCTGATCCTGCAATCGCAGGCCACGCTGTGGCGTAGCCGGGTTGCGAAGTACGACGCTGCAGAGAAGGCGGTTCTGTCTGACCTGCTGGATCGGCTGCGTTAAAGCACGCCTATCTCTGCCAGCGCGCGGTTCAAATCATCGGGCAGGGCATCGTCCTGCTCGCGGTTTTTGGGCAAATCAGCTGGTGTGTCCTCAGGCTTGAGATAACGCCATCCCTGAAACGGGCGCTTCAGGGCGTTCTGAGTCCGATGGACCTCGGGGTCTAGCACAATGGCACACCGGCGGATGCCGTCCTCTCCGATCACCTCATCCAATCGCAGGATGCGCTGACGACACTGGATCACGCCTTTGATCACCCAATAGATCGAGCCGCCATTTAGAATCTCTGCCTCACGCTTGGGCCACATGCGGGTCACATGACGCGGACAGCCGTCCTGATACAGGGGCTTTCTGCTGTCTTGCCAGGCCATCAGTGTGTCGACGTTTTCCGATCCGACCGACAGTTTTATGAGGTTTACGTACTTATCCACAGTTTTCCCACAGAGTCGTCCCAAGGCCGATCTTTATATTGTAGCTCGTCGTACGCAGTCATCAAGGTGTTGTGGTCTGGGTGTGATTTAGGGTACTCTGGATACCTCTTTCAGAACAGGGAATCACCAATGAGCCGCTTTGCCGCCCCCATCGCCGAGCAGATCTGGGACATGAAATACCGCTTTAAACAAGCGGACGGCACACCCATCGATCAGACGGTCGAAGACAGTTGGCGGCGTGTTGCCCGCGATCTGGCGCGGGTCGAAAAGGACCCTGCTCATTGGGAAGAAGAGTTCTATCAGGCGCTAGAGGACTTCAAATACCTGCCTGCGGGGCGGATCACGGCGGGCGCGGGTACCGCGCGGCAGGTGACTCTGTTCAACTGCTTCGTCATGGGCACAGTGCCCGACAGCATGGGCGGTATTTTCGACATGTTGAAAGAGGCCGCGCTGACCATGCAGCAGGGCGGTGGGATCGGGTATGATTTCTCGACCATCCGACCACGTGGTGCCGACGTCAAAGGCGTTGCAGCGGATGCCTCGGGCCCGCTGAGTTTCATGGATGTGTGGGATGCGATGTGCCGCACGATCATGTCCGCAGGATCACGCCGCGGGGCGATGATGGCGACCATGCGCTGCGACCATCCCGATATCGAACAGTTCATCACCGCAAAGTCCGATCCGGCCCGTCTGCGCATGTTCAACATGTCTGTCTTGGTGACGGACCCGTTTATGGAGGCCGTCAAGGCCGATGGCCCGTGGGAGCTGGTGTTTGACGACAAGGTCTATCACACCGTTCAGGCGCGTGATCTGTGGAACAAGATCATGCAGGCGACCTATGACTATGCCGAGCCGGGCGTGATTTTCATCGACCGCATCAATCAGGCCAACAACCTCAGCTACGTTGAGACCATCGCCGCCACCAACCCGTGTGGCGAGCAACCTCTGCCACCTTATGGCGCGTGTCTGTTGGGCTCGATCAACTTGGCGCGGCTGGTCGCGGACCCGTTTGAGGACGCAGCCCATCTGGACGAGGAGGCTTTGCAAAAGCTTGTCGCCACCGCTGTTCGGATGATGGACAACGTGGTGGATGCCTCGAAATTTCCGCTGGTCGAGCAAGAGGCCGAGGCCCAGGACAAGCGTCGCATCGGTCTTGGCGTAACCGGTCTGGCGGATGCACTGCTGATGCTGGGCTTGCGCTATGGCTCGGACGAGGCGGCGCGTCAGACCGAGCGCTGGTTGCACGCAATCGCCCGCGCCGCGTATCTGGCGTCGGTCGACTTGGCGAAGGAAAAAGGGGCGTTCCCCCTGTTCAACGCCGAGAAATATCTGGCCAGCGGCACGATGCTTCAGATGGACGAGGATGTGCGTGATGCGATCCGCGAACACGGCATCCGCAACGCGCTTCTGACCTCGATTGCGCCGACTGGGACGATCTCTTTGTACGCGGGCAATGTGTCGTCGGGAATCGAACCGGTCTTTGCCTATGCCTACACGCGCAAGGTGTTGCAGAAAGACGGTTCGCGGACCGAAGAAGAGGTCGTGGATTACGCGGTGCAGATGTGGCGCGACAAGTTCGGTGACACAGAACTGCCGGACTATTTCGTCAACGCGCAAACTTTGTCTCCGTCCGATCACGTCAAGATGCAGGCGGCGGCGCAGAAATGGATCGACAGTTCGATTTCCAAGACGATCAACTGCCCCGAGGATATCAGCTTTGATGCCTTTAAAGACGTCTACATGCAGGCTTGGGATCAGGGCTGTAAAGGCTGCACAACCTATCGCCCGAATGATGTGACCGGCTCGGTCCTGACCGTTTCGGAAAGCGACGACAAAGCGCCCGGAGAAAGCGCAGATGCACCGCATGAGGTTGATGGCGGAGACGTGATTTACATGTCTGAACCGCTGGACCGTCCGCAGGCGTTGGAAGGGTCCACATACAAACTGAAATGGCCCGACAGCGAGCACGCGATTTATCTGACCATCAACGATATCGTCATCGGAGGTCGCCGCCGCCCCTTCGAGGTGTTCATCAACTCGAAGAACATGGAGCATTATGCCTGGACGCTTGCACTGACGCGGATGATCTCGGCCGTGTTCCGTCGCGGTGGGGATGTGTCCTTTGTGGTTGAAGAGCTGAAAGCCGTGTTCGACCCGCGTGGCGGGGCCTGGGTGCAAGGGAAATACATCCCGTCCATTTTGGCGGCGATTGGCGGTGTGATCGAGCAGCACATGATCAATATTGGCTTCCTCGAAGGTGAGGGCATGGGATTGAAATCAGACCCTCAGGCGCAGGTCGTCAACATGGATGCACCACGCGGCAAGGCCTGCCCGTCCTGTGGCCAGTATGACATGGTGATGATCGAGGGTTGCATGACCTGCCGCAGTTGCGGGCATTCCAAGTGCGGATAGCCCAAGCCGTTCGTGGTTTTTTGTTTGGGTGGGCATAAATAGCCCATAAGGTTGATTTTTGCGCCCAGTTGAACGGTCTTTAATGCCCACAGATTCTTAAGGCTTTGAAATAAAATAAAAAAGATTACTGTAGAGTTTTGAGACTGTTCTGCGTTGGGCGACCATCGATAACATTCGCGCTATTGACCAAAACCTGAAAATCTCAAGACTATGGCCATGGAACCAAATCGTCTCATACGCGTCACACGCAAAAGCTGACCAGAATGTTGTACTTGCCCAGCAAAACCGCTCGGGCAGTTCCATGGCTATCGGATACCTAATTGATGAAAAACAAATCGCCTATCGAGGAGTCCCCTCAATACTCCGAATTGAACGCTCGATTTTCCCGTTTTCTCCTGGACTTCCGAAAGGAAAAACTCGCGCAGCAACTTGCCGGAGACGACAAAAACCGTGACGAGATTACTCGCGGAGACTTTCAATCATTCAAAGCGCGGATGACTGAGGGTTTAGAACTAACCGATTACGATCTAGATCGTATTCACCGCCGAGTATTGTCTGTACTTCTCCGCCCCGAAGCGGGCTCGGTGCTACAAGACGAATGAGGCCGGAAGGCGTGAAACTAGCGTGTAGACAGATCCGCTTTGACAATGATCCAGTCCTGAATCTCACTTGAGCATCTGCGGTCACGTCACTGTGCACTCTCCAGTGAAACAACAAACACGTTGTTCTAAGCTAGGACTCTTATGCAGGATCACGCAGGTTGACTTCCGTAAAGACCATCCTCCCTTGCGTCACGTTTATGGCTGACTTCGAATAATTCGGGTTCTAGTGCGTAATGGAGCACCCGGTATTCAGGGCACGAGTTAGTCATTCTCTGCGGTACTCGTGATTGGCTGATGGCAGCCCAAACCAGACATTCAGAGTCGGACTTTGCAAAGTCCGACGGAAGGAATAGGCGGACTTTCTTGCCTATTTGAAGATCATGCAAACTTCATTCAACTTGAGAACCGGTGTGGTAGCTTGGTCGAGCGAGTTCATAAGATCAGATCAGTCCAATTGGAGTACGACCATGCGTCATATCGAGCTATTTCGGATATTACCAAAAGCGACCATAGCCTTTGTGGCTTCAGTATCGATGGCCTGGGGATGCACTGGCATCATGTTGACAGGGCAGGATGGAAGCATCGTTCGCGCAAGGACCGCCGAATGGGGGCCGTTCGATCTTGAGACAAAGATCAACATTATTCCGCGAGGTTTCACTTATACCGCAGGCGAAATGCCAGATGAGCGAGACGGAGCAAACTGGACCGGCCGATTTGGAATGGTCGGTATCAGCATGTTGGATCATGGGGCTCCCGCAGATGGCATCAACGAAGCTGGGTTGACCGCCGGGTTGTTTTATCTGCCCGGCTTCACCGAGTATCAGGAGTACGACCCTGACCTTTCCGGCAACACGATTCCCGGCGATTTGCTAGCCAGCTATGTCCTTTCCCAATTTGAGACAGTTGAAGAGGCTGCCACCGGGTTGGCGAATGTCCGTGTTGTCGGGGTCGTAGATGAGACTCTCGGATTTCCCTTCCCATTTCATATGTTGGTTGCTGACCGGTTCGGCGGAAGGATCGTTGTCGAGTACATTGACGGTGAACTGACGATTTTCGATGCTCCGCTTGGCGTGATCACCAATTCGCCAAACTACGATTGGCACATGACGAACCTTAACAACTACGTAAACCTGTCGGCCCTTGGGCTTCCGGAAGTTGAGGCAAGTGGCGTTACTTTCGCGCCCCTTGGCGCTGGGAGTGGAATGATAGGGCTGCCAGGCGACTTCACACCCCCATCCCGGTTCGTCCGCGCAGTCGCCTTTTCTCAGACGGCGCGGGAGACGCAAGGTGGCTATGACACCGTGCGCGAGGCGTTTCGCATTCTGGATAATTTCAACATTCCGGCCGATGCAGCGGAGGGCGCTCAAGACGATGTGCAGTCGGACGACCTGCTTTACAGCGCAACTCAGATCACGACCGCTGCGGACTCCCTCAACCTCGTCTACTACTATCACACGATGTACGACAGAACGGTGCATATGGTCGATATGAAGCAGATTGACTTCGGAGCTATGGGAGACGAGATGATCGTCTTTGAAACCAGCGGTGATCGCGAACCAACGTTAGTCGATGTGACCCCAACGAACTGACGTTTTACCACGTGGGCCGTGGCGGCATCACCGCTGGCTGCGGCCCAATAAAACTTCGGAATGGAGGGTTTACCGCTCCAGCGAATTACCGGCGCTAGGCTCGAAGCCGCGTTCACCACTGTTCGCACTAGTGACTGGAGGCAGCCCGAAGCGGACCTTCGCAACCAAGCTTTGCTAACTCCGAAATACACAACGAAACGGCCAGTTGCAGAGGTTGTATCGGCGGTGGCAACCAACCATTCATGTCGTCGACTAACCTGTTCAACGTCGCACTACAACTTCTCCGAACTGATCCCACGAGGACCTAATCTTCGAAGCGTTCATTTGGCTCGACCACATTTACTTGCTTCGGAACTTGGTCGGTGTCATTCCGGTCTGACCTCGGAAAAAGCGAGTGAAATGGGACTTGTCAGAATAGCCGAGCATCAGTCCGATCTCTGCAATTGTCATCTGGTTTTGTTTGAGGTGCTCCTTGGCGACATCGATACGCAGCCGTTTGATTTCGCGCGGTAGCGTTGTGCCTTGTTTTTGAAGCGCTTTCAGAAACCGTTCCGGTTGTATTCCCAGCATTCCAGCCACCATCTCTGGTCCCAAATCGGTTTCATCCAGTTTGTCGCGTAAGACAGATCGCAAAGCTGCCACCACGGTTACTTCTTCATCTTGTCGAAGTGATGCTATGGGCTTGGCAGAACCCTCAGAGACGTGGTGCAAAAACAACCATTCCACAGGAAAACTAATTTGCATTCCGGGATCAGTCGCAAGGCCAACCTCGATCCCTTTGTAGTCGATAGGCAGCCCATTGATGTATCTGCTTTCCCATCGCACACGGGAAGAGTCCCAGGAATCTCCGACGACGGTCTGCAATAGGCGTACATAGATTGCGGCACCAAAACCGGTCACCTGAATGGGTGGGACGGTTGGTTCCTGTTGCCTCTCGATACGATAAGTCGCTTTGTCTGCTTCAATGACAAGGCTGTGCCGCACAGAATTGGACTCCTGCGGCACGAGCTCAACAAAGCGGGTAAAAAACTCGAACAGCGTTTTTGTAGATTGCAAGGCTTGAGCGAAGGGCGGCCATCCTTGTAGCTCAAACGCTTCCCCTACATTCAGTCCTAGGTATCGATCCCCTGATACTTCTGAGAAAGCATTTACCAAGCCGTAAACCAACTCGGAGTGAACGTACACGGATGGGTTAGTCATCAGTTCAGCTTTCAAGCCGACCTGATCCAATGCTGGTTGCGGATTGATCTTACGTTCGGTGAGATATTGCAGAAAGGGAGCGGCTAAAGAGAGGCGAACAAAGCCCTCGCTATGCTCTCGGGAGGTGGAGTTGAAAGGCAAGCTCATAACCCTTGTTGGATTAGCTTTAAGAAGTGGCCATTTTTGCAGTCACATTCGTACATCCTAATTCAAAAGGGGCAACCGAGCCAATGAATTCCAGACTATAGTTGGCAAAACATGAATATGAAGGGAGTACTTATGTCCGGCTTACGAATGTCTCTTTGCTCGACGGCAATTGTCGCGGCAGTTCTTTCTTTTTCGGCGACCGCGCAGGCTCAGGATCAAGAAGAACCCCAAACGCTGTTTACCAACGTGCATGTCTTCGACGGTGTGAATGAGCAACGCATTGAAAATGCCAGTGTTCTGGTCGAGGGCAATCTGATCAAGTCCGTCTCAACCGATGCCATTGATGCGCCGAGCGCGACGGTTATCGACGGCGGTGGGCGCACTCTGACACCGGGCTTTATAGAGAATCACGCGCACCTGATGCTCATGGGGCCATCGATTGCCGAGATGGAAACCAACTCGACCTGGGAGGATTTCGCCATCCACGGGACCCGGATGGCCGAAATGTACCTGATGCAGGGCTTCACGACCGTTCGCGATGCCGGGGGCGCTGGCGGCGGGCTGCGGCGCGCAATTGACGCCGGCCAGATCGTCGGCCCCCGCTTTTATCCTTCCGGGGCATTTCTCGGAACACGTGGTGGTCACGCCGATTTCGCATCCTTCACATCTCCGCCGGGTGGGGTGACCAACTTTGGGACTCTGAATATGGCCCAACAGGTCAACGGTGTTGACGAAATTTACATGTATGGCCGCAACAACCTGCGCATGGGTGCCACGCAATTGAAGTTCATGCAATCAGGTGGGGTGATTTCGGCATTCGATCCATGGCAGTTGCTCGCCGGTTCGAAAGAAGAGATCGAGGCCGCTGTTCAGGTTGCCAACGAGTACGGCACCTATGTCATGGCACATTCCTACCGCAAAGAAGCGATCATCAATGCCCTGAATGCAGGGGTCAGAACCATTGAACACGGATTTCACTTTGACTGCGAGATTTCTGCTTTGATGAAAGAAAAAGGAGCGTACATCACGACGAACATCACAGCATTTGATCCAGGCCTACTTGATGTTCCTTCCGTGAAAAACAACCCCAACAGTTTGAGGAAGGCCAAATCGGCCTCGGCGACCTTCGAAGCCTACATTCCAAGTATGAAGGAATGCCCGGCGCCGCGCGGTTTCCAAACCGATTGCGTCGGCTCGGTCGAAGCGTGCAACATCCAGATCGCCTACGAGAAACATCTGAATAACCATTTCTTCGGCCCCTATGCGTCGATGGTAACCCTAACTTCGGTAGGTGGCGAGATCGCGGCACTTAGCGGTGATTTCATGAACCCCTATCCGGAAGGCAAACTGGGTGTGATCGAAGAAGGCGCCTATGCCGACATCCTGCTGATAGACGGCAACCCCCTCGAAGACTTCTCTGTCGTTGGAACAGGCGATCAGTGGTTCGGTGCGGACCCGAGGCCGGACAGCCCGGAAACAATCCGCCTGATCATGAAGGACGGTGTGATCTACAAAAACACACTGGATTGACCAGATAAAGCAGCCGGAGAGCATTCATGCGAAATTGGTTTTGCTCCGCAGTATTCGCAGGGTTGGTTTTGTGCGGTTATGATGCTGCGGCGACGCCTGGAACCGCGTTGGACTGGGCAGATCTGCCAGATCCGTCTGCGCAGGTCTTTGATGACCCCTATCGTGAACTCAGCCCCGAACAGTTCGACGATGTTCTTTTCGTTGTGCGTATACGCGGCAGGTTGCAGCAGGAGGTTGGCAGCGCCGAAGAACGGCAGAAATGGCAATTGCTTTTAGCAGAGACCGAAGACGCCTTGGTGTCAGACGGAATTGACGTCGACTGGTTACTCGATCAGCGCGAGGTTGTGACTGAACGTCGAAGAAAGGCTGGAACGAGCGGAAACCCGCAATTCGACGGCAGAACAATCACACTCGCGGGCTTTGCCATTCCTGCTCCAAGCGATCCGGACGGCCGGCCTGTGGCGTATTTGGTGCCAGAAAGAGGGATGTGCAGCCACATGCCTCCACCTCCGCCTAACCAGATGATCCGTGTGCGGTTGAACGGGGACTGGGCGCCTAGCTATTTCCACGAACCCGTTCGGCTGACAGGCACGCTGACTATCGATCCTTCCGTTCATAATATGATGGTTGTGGATGGCCTCATGCCTATGAATGCGACTTTCCAGCTAGAGGCGGAACGTGTCGAAACTCTGGAAACCGAGGCAGACAGGTTGGAATGGAAGCAGCGTGCTGCTGATCTCATCCGCGCGGCAGGAAATCGCAAGACCGGTGGGGCACAGGCGTCAAAATGATAAGACTTCTGGTTGCCGCATTGAGCATTGCATTTGCTGGCGCAGCGTCGGCTCAGGGACTATCCGGGCCATCTTCAGTCGAAGCCGATCTTGCGCCCGGAGACGGGCTCACCGATCCGCAATATCGTTCCGATTTTCCACGCAACATCGCACCGGGTTGGTTTCAGTGGAAAGACCGACTGGCTGAGGGTGGTTTTCGGTTCAACATTGACTACCTGGCATTGGGCCAAACCACGGATGCTGATCTGGGAACCGGCGAAGCAGCCAGCGGAATTGCGCGGTTCTACGGCAGTTGGCAGGCAACTGAACGGGGGTCTCTGACATTCAAGATCGAAGACAGGCACAGTTATACTGACGTTGCTCCGCAATTTCTCGGGCTGGATGGCGGAGCCCTTTCAATCACGGGAACAGCCTTCAATGACAACGGTTTGCTTCTGACCAATTTGTTCTGGACCCAAAGGGCTGAGAATGGGTCGTGGGCGCTGCAAGTCGGCCAGATTGATGTAACGGACTTTGTGGATATCTACGGGTTGGTAAGCCCCTACAGTGGTTTTCAAAACCTGTCTTTCAATACCAACCCGACAATCAACACGCCCAACCAAGGCCTTGGTATTGCCGGTGGGGTAAAGCTGAGCGAGAACCTCTACGCCGTTGCCAGCGTATCAGACGCAAACGCCGACCCGTCCGATCCAAACTTTGATGTGTTTAGCGACGGCAATCTCTTCAAGTCGCTCGAACTTGGGTACACGTCCGGCTTTGATCGCATCTACTTCGACAATATCCATCTGACCCTCTGGCATGCGGATGCGGCTGACGATGGCAGTCGAGCAGAAGATTACGGCGCAGCGTTTTCCGCCGCATGGTTTGTTGACAATAAATGGATGCCGTTCTTCCGTGCAGGGGCCTCGAAGGGAACCGCAGCGCTTTATGAACGGTCGATTTCTGCCGGTCTCGGTTACTATGGTCGCAACACCGATTTGGCCGGTCTGGGCCTAAACTGGGCCGAAGCAAGAGGCATAGATGGCGATCAGTTCACGCTTGAAGCTTTCTACCGCTTTTCAATCTCACCCGGACTGCAGATCACGCCATCGGTACAATTCATTTCCGACCCGCTTCTAAATCCCGATCAGGACCGGATTACCCTGTTCGGTCTAAGAACCCGGATCGTTTTCTAATGCGGGGTGAAGGCAGTCACTAAGGGGTGTGCCAAAGGGCAACTAAGAGAGATCAAGCGCGTGCCGGAATTTTCAACGCCGGTCGAATGAAGTTGGGAAGCAAAGGAACAATCTATGAAGATTGCATACGGAATTCTTGCAGCCTTAGCAGTTGTGTTTTTCATCCTTGGAGGCAGCGATGCCCATGCCAAAGACAACAAGGGTAAAAAGCCGAACAAGGGGGGCAAAAACGGTGATGTCAGCATTCAGATAGAAGACAAACCCGGCAAAGGCCCAAAAGCTGTACCACCTGGACAGATCAAGCGCTACACGCGCGGTGCCAAGCTCCCATCTGACCTGGAGTTCGAGGATATTGGGGACCTTTCCAAATGGAAGCTGGGGGAGCCCGGCAAAGGAAACCGCTACATTCAGGTCGATGGCGAAGTCCTCGAAGTTACGAATGATCTGTCTACTGTTGTCGATGCCGTCGGCATCGTCGGTGATCTTCTCAACTAGACGAAAGTACGATGTTTCAGGGCAAGAACTACCTCGTTTGCCCTGACGCTGGCCGGGGCGATCATTTGTGAACCCCGGCCCAAGTTCAAAACCCGGATCCGAGGTGCTACGATGATAAAGGCCCTTCTTGTTCTTTTTGCGCTTGCTACCTTTTCGTCAGCACGCGCCCTACTCGCTCAGGAAAACGGTGCAACTGAAGTCCCGCAAACAATACGCTTTGAGGGCTATGTATAGCCCAGTCGCGAAGCAGAACTGTCGCCTTTGGTGGACAATGTGGTCAACCGGACTTTGCAAAGTCTGCTTTCTGCGCATCGCAGACCTTCGCGAGAATCCAAGGTTCCTTAGGGAGGCCCTTTGCGGGATTGAGCAATGCAAAGGGCCATAACCGCGACGACTAAGCCATAAACTGATTGAATTCGCCGCTAGTGCAGACAAACGCGCAGCGCAAAACTATGGGCGAACTACGTAAACTTATGGGGTGCGCGAAGTGTTATGCGCAAACCTACACAACTGTAGGGACGCGCATAACGCTTCATTCCTATCATTGATTTTATTCAGAAAATCTGGGTGTCGTCGCCCATAATTTTGCACAGCAATTGCGCATAAGTTTACACGATTTGCCCATAAGTTTGCACGGTTCACCATACACGCTCAATTTTCGATTGACTTAGCTTAGCTCGATCAACTGGAACGCACCAAACTCAATCAAAAGTGCATTCTAATTGGCAAAACTCAACCAATACCACACCTAGGTAGTAAAAATTCCAAAATGAAGTGGACAAGAGAGGTATGGAAGACCCTGTCATTCCGACAAGCTTGCAAACGGAAAAGGCAACCGAGGTGCTATTCACCGCCTACGATATGGAAGGTATGATGAAGCTGAAAACTAACGTTGCCAACGCTGCCTAATACCATCAGGCAGGTTTGGATTTTTCGGACCTTTCGATCCAAGACAGGCTTAGGAGGAGCTTGGCCGATGACACACCCCGCATTTACCTCAGACTCTGTGGCCGTGATCACCGGGGGTGCTTCCGGCATTGGCCTCGCCGCCGCAGTGAAGTTCGCGCAAATGGGAATGCGCATTGTTGTTGTTGATCGAGACACCGAGAAACTGGCGGCCGCGGCAAACATAGTGTCGGCCGTTGGCGCGGCCGATGTCATGACGTCTGAGACAGATGTCCGTGATCGTGCGCAGTTAGAGGCGTTGGAGCGGATGGTGGCAGACCGCTACGGAGGGACAGATATCCTGATGAACAATGCCGGTGTCGGAGGCAAATCATCGACCATTGGGGACGCTGCGGCTTGGGACAATATGCTGGGTGTAAACCTGTGGGGTTCGATCCACGGCACCCAGATCTTCGCGCCAAACATGATCGCCCGTGGCAGACCAGGCGCAATTATCAATACAGGGTCCAAACAAGGCATCACGACCCCGCCAGGTAACCCGGCTTACAATGTCTCAAAGGCGGCTCTCAAAGCCTTTACCGAGGCACTGTCCCACGAGCTCAGAATGGGTCCAGGTCATCAGATTACCGCGCATCTACTGATCCCTGGATTCGTCTATACCGGCATGATCTCCGCGCCCGAGAAGCCTGCATCTGCCTGGACCGCTGAGCAGACTGTCGACTTCTTTGTCGAAAGCGTGAACCGCGGGGATTTCTACATCCTCTGCCCCGACAATGACGTTTCACGCGACACTGATGAGAAACGCATCGCTTGGAGCGCTGGAGACATCATTGAAAATCGCCCACCTCTTAGCCGATGGCATCCAGACTATAAGGAAGCGTTCGCGGACTTCATGGCGAAGTCTGGCTGATAATCGCCATAGCCCAATAATCATGACGAGTTGACGATTGAAGACTGCCGGCAGCTTTAACGGTTGTCGGCAGCCTGAGTTCTGAACAGCCAAAAAGTTCGATATGATGAAACAAATGGTTTTCAGAATGCTTCTTGACGTAGCGGCGCTGAACAAGCTGCGGCTTGTTCCGGCTCTCAGGGCTGAGAAGCGCGGCGTGTCAATTATTTTCCGGCGGTTAACTTCGGTAGAATTGTTGGCCGTTGTCCTGATCCTGTTTGCAACGGCGACCCTAACCAGTGCTACAGCACCTCTCGTCAATCTCTGACGGCTTAAAGTGTTTAGGAAACATCGACTGCAGCACAAACAGGCAGATCTTCAAAGCCTCCGAGGGTTTGAAAATATCTGAGTGCAAATGGTAGTCGGTCCAAAGCCCTTCCAACAAAGCAACCAACGCGTCTGTTGCAAGTTTGGCGCTTACATCCTCGTACTCGCCTTCGCGCTTTATTTGTTCCAACAACTCCAGGATCACCGCGCGGAAACCTTTGTCTCGCGAGTCGATAAAAGGAAATATGTGAGGGTTTGAGAGCGCTTCAGCCCGAAAGGAAAACCAGATCGCGACGTCCCGCGCATTAAGGACCAAAGGGTCGAAATCTGCTCTTATGATAGAGATTAGCTTGTCTGCCGGGTCTAACTCTGGATGGACTGCAATGGCCTTCCACTGCTCCGCGTAGCGGACTGACAACTCCTCAGCCACCGCAAGAAGCAGCTTTTCCTTGGAACCAAAGTGTAGGTTGACCATCCCTTGCGATAGTCCCGACAACTCTTGGATTCTTGCCGAAGTTGTTCCGCGTATTCCGTATCTATAAATGGCGTCCGCAGCCGATTGGATCAGCAGCTTTCGGTTCTGCAATTTACCCAGATCTCGGGCATTGGTTGGGGTATCACGCTCGAGAGTAATCTTATTTCTCCTTCGCTGGGTTAGTCGCCTTTGTCTTCTCGCATTTAGCAATACGACAGTTCAAGGATTGACATTGAATGAATGCTTGTTCATTTTGTGATCTATATTACATTAAGGTGCTGCATGACCCTTTTCAACTCCGACTTTCAGTCCATACGAGAATGGGACAACGAACATTTCCTGCACCCGTGGGAAGGTATGTCACACCTTGGTCAAAATGAACGAACCTTTGCCGAAAGCGGACTTGGCGTTCATGTCGTCACAGAGGACGGAAAGCGCCTGATAGACGGCCCTGCTGGCATGTGGTGCGTTCAATTGGGCTATGGAAACACCGAGATTGCCGATGCTATGGCTCAGCAGGCGAAAGAGATGGCGTATTTTTCGCCCTTCAACAACGCCAACTCAACTCCGGCCCGTTTGGCACATGAAATCGCCAAGAGAACGCCGGGAGATTTGAACCATGTATTCTTCACGACCGGTGGTTCAACGGCCGTGGATAGTGCGCTGCGATTTGTACAGTTCCGCAATAACCTGCTGGGAAAACCTCAAAAGAAAATCGTGATATCGCGACAGAAAGCTTATCACGGATCGACTTATCTGGCGGCGTCAGTGTCCGGAAAAGAGCGCGACAAAGGTTGGCTGGACCAGGCAAGTCACCTGACGCGTTTCCTACCGAATGTGAATCCGTATACACGTCGCTCCGATCAGACGGTCGACGATTTTCTGGACGAAAAAATAGCGGATCTGGAAAACATGATCCTGCAGACTGGAGCAGACAAAGTCGCCGCTTTCATCGCAGAACCGATCCTGTGCTCTGGAGGCGTCATCGTGCCGCCGCGGGGGTATCATCAGCGCTGTCTTGAAATCTGCCGGAAGTACGATGTCCTTTACATTTCAGACGAGGTCGTCACCGGGTTTGGGCGACTTGGGCATTGGTTTGCATCCGAAGACGTCTTTGGGATTAAGCCCGACATCATAACCTGCGCCAAAGGCATGACGTCTGGGTACGTACCCATGGGGGCTTGTATCATCTCTGACCGGCTGATTGCAGATGTAAGCGGAAATAATGCACAGAACGCTACGTTTTCAAACGGCTTCACTTACTCAGGCCATCCAGTGAGCGCGGCGGCAGGCCTGAAGACGATTGAAATCATGGAGCGCGACGGCGTTCTGGAACATGTCCGTGCAATCACGCCGCTCTTCGAAGAGCGCCTCCAGGCGCTGGCAGATTTGCCGCTCGTCGGTGATACGCGCGGCATGGGGCTGGTTGGCTGCGTCGAATGTGTTGCAGACGCAAAAGCAGATAATGCACTGGACCTAGATAAATCTGTCGGCGCCCTGATTGATCATCATTGTCAGGAGAACGGGTTGATCCTGCGGCCGATTATCAACATGTGCGTGTTTTCCCCACCTCTGATCATTACGGAAGGTGAGTTGAGCCAGATGTTCGACATCCTTGAAAAAGGTATCCGGCTGGCAACCGAAGACCTAAAGCAGCAGGGTACGTTTAAACCTTAGGAACCACCTCGGCGCGCCATCGCAATTTTCATGGTTGCGATACCTTCGCTTAAGTGCGCTGCGTTTACCCTGCCCGCATCACCTCTGGTGGCAATTTGATCGGGAACTTGGACCGAACCTCCGCATCCGCCTTGCTGCCAAAATAGTTTGGATAGTGATTGGACAGAATATCGTTCACGACTGACCGGCTCCGTTCAAACATATCCTGACGACCGGCTTTTTCCCAAGTATCGGTTAGCTCCCGATCCATCAGGGTTGGATAGACATACTCAGTCTCCATGTATTGCAAGGTCTGCGTGTTGCCGAGGAAATGACCGGGATCAATTGCACATTCGTGGATGACGTCGACCGACAGTGTGTCGTCGCTCACCTCGATACCACGCAGGGTTCGTGAGATCATGCCCGCTGCCTCGTTGTCGATGACCATGGACTCAAAGCTGCAGCCCATCAGGCTGCCAAGCATACCGCCAAATTCGCAGAGCCTGTTGGCCCCGGCATGGGCCGCCAATGCGAAAGTTAACGCCTTTTCCAGACCGTATTGTGCGTCAGGGATCTTGGAATCCGTCATGCCGCAACCGACGCTGGTCGGGAGGTTGTAGAAATTGCCCATTTGGATAGCTGCCGCGGATATCAACGCCTGCTCACCACTGCCACCCGTGAATGAACCAGTTCGCAGATCAGTAATAAACGGCCAAGCTGCAAAGACGACGGGGGTGCCCGGGTTAATCAGATTGGCAATTGCGACGCAAGATAGGGTCTCGGCTACGGCTTGCGCCAAAGTCCCGGCCAGAGGCGCAGGCGACGTCGCCCCAGCTTGTGGCGGAACAGCCAAATCGCAGACAAGCCCCATCTTCGCTGTATCAATCAGGATCTCCAAGTTTTCCCGCCCAAACCGGAGCGGGGATACTATGGGACAACCGCCAAAAATGACCGAGGGTTTCTCGAGGAATTTACCCTCGCCGCCTGATGCCAGATCGAAAAGATGGATTGCGTCCTGAATGTGCTCTCGGGTGCGGAACGTCAGACAAGATGGTTTTTCGCTACCCGCCAGAATGGCGTAGAGCATGCTCATGTCGTGCTCGTAGTCCTGCGGCACATCCGTTGCCAGAACTGTATCACCGGTCATGTGGATGTTGTCGAGCCGGTCAACCAACCGGGTAAAATCGTAAATGTCTTTGAGTGTCGACGGCCGGTAACTGCGAGTTTCCGCATTAAACGTTGTCACAGCGGTGCCGGAGTTCGCATAGTACACCTTGTCTTTGGTGCAGTGCATGTCATCCTTACCGGCCCGCGATCCGCGTGCATGGACATAGAACTCACTGGCCGCCTTAGCCAAAAGATCTTCCATCAACGCGCGAGGGAAGCACAGTCTACCATGCTCGTTCACCGTCGCCCCTTTAGGCAGCACGAGATCAAGAACTTCCTGCGTTGGATCACCGACGCCCGTACGCTCCAGAATGCTAAGGGCGGCCTCGTGAATATTTGACATGTCAGCATCTGAAAGGGGCTTGTAGCGCCCCCCCGAAATGCCCGGCCAGATTGCTTGCGAAGCGACGTTGCTGGTTCGCACGGCTGCACGTGCTTCGCGCCCACCCCCGCGCCGTCTTGATCTGCGCTTCGTTAATTCTGTCATAGTATTTCTCCGAATTCTGAGCGTGTCAGATCATGCTGAAGTAATTTCGATAGAAACCCGGAATACTCCATTCCATCTCGGACAGCGGTCCCGGCACGAAGCGGTGGGAGTTCACGCCCTCTTGGTTGTGACGGATGATCCGCTCATCATCAAGAGACGTGACATGCCAGAGCCATATCAACGCGTCCTTATCGTAGTCACGACCCTCTTCTGCGTCGCCGCGCACATACCAGACGATCTGAATATCCGTTTCCTGCAGCGCGCGTGGGACGAACCGGTAGCCAACCACGTGATCTGCATAAACAAGGAAGTAGTTCAGCGTCCCGATCCCCAGATCGGTGGCACCGCCATCGTGACCTTTCAGTTCACCCAAAGGCGGCGCCAGCGAAGCGCCATCCTTACTACCGGTCAAATAGCCGGGAAACAGCGGGTAGCGGCGCCAATAGACATCTGCACCCGGGGCGAGCGCGTTATCTCCGGTCAGGTCCAGCTCCTCAACGGGCACTCCGGCTTCTTTCATCCGCTGATGAAGTGCGCCGCTGAACTCCAGAACCTGAGCGGGGTCTTTCAACGAATGGCTGCGCGAATAGTCCTGATGAGACGGCGCGCAGTGGTAGCATTCCAGGTAATTCTCCAACGCCAGTTTCCAATTTGCTGGAACCGGGTATGAGGCTTCATGAGCGACCTTCAGGTTTTCAAATTCGAATGGTTTTGACAGTGGGGCCAACTGCACCAACGCAGCATCTAGCGCCGGGGCGTCTTCAGCTGCGCAGACAAAAATCAGACCTTGGAATATCTTCACCTGAACCGGGAACAATCCGTATTGGCCCGGGTCGAAATTCGACCCCATTGAACGCCCGTTTCGTAGCTTGCCGTTCAGATCAAAAGTCCACGCATGATAGGGGCAGATGAAATTGCGTGCCTTGCCTTTCCGTTCAATGCAAACCCGCGATCCCCGGTGGCGGCAAACGTTCAGATGCGCGCGCACCTCACCTTCGCGATCCCGAACGATGATGATGGACTCGGGCCCATAGTCGAACAGGAAATAGTCCCCCGGTTCTGCGACCTGACTAACATGGCCGACCCAGATCCAGTTACGGTTCCAGAACGCGCCGATATCGTTCTCGTATACTGCTTGAGACGTATAGAAGTGACGAGGCAGGGCGAACCCTTCCTGTTGCGCGTCCATCAAATCGCGCATTACTTGCAGGTCATCTTTTGGCATTGCGCACCTCATGCAGATTCAAGGGAAATGACTTCCCGGCGGAAGAACTCACGGTCGATGTCGTCCGCGTTACGTTCGAAATTCCGGGCAGCCATGTGACCCGAATATACAGCATCCGCGATCAAGCCGGGGTTTGCGGCATCTCCGATTAATTCCAACGTTTTCAGCGGACTTGCTGTCAAACCGCAAAGCTCGTCGTAAAGAGTGGTTTCTCGCATTCGCTGCGTCACCAGTACCACGGAGCTGCATTCAATGGAGTTCTCTCGCCCCGTGTAGACGCACTGCAATGTCGCCTGGCCGGGCGCGACACCGGCCAAGGTCTGGGACAGGTTCAGACGAACGCCTTTTTCCAACAGACTGCGTTGCACTTTAGTCTGCTCCAACGTCAATTCGGTAAACGGCGAAACTATTGAGGCCGGCGTTACAAAGACAACCTCTCGCCCAACCTGAGCCAAATGATCAGCCAAGACTCCACCGAGATAGGCTTGATCATCATCGTAGACCACAATCGGGCCGTCCTGCGGCATGACTCCGGCCACAATGTCATCCGGAGTGAAAATCTGAGAACCTAAACCGATTGGTGCACCGTGAAATGCAGATTTCCCGCGCCCGTCTCGCCGCCATTTTGCGCCAGTTGCAACAAAGACGTTCGGTATACCCAACTCGATGACCTCACTGGCTGACAAACGGCTGTCGGTGAACAGTTGAACGTTCCCGCGTTGTTGCAGGTCGTAGATTCTGTGATCTGTCACGCGCTTCCAAGCGGATAGCCCGGTCAGGGCAGTTTCCTGCATCACACGGCCGCCGAACTCTTGCTTTGCTTCCGCCAGAGTTACCTCGTAGCCCCGCCGCGCCAATTGCATGGCGCATTCAAGTCCGGCTGGTCCGCTGCCGACAACAAGCGCGGCTTCCTCGTTTACCCGACGCTCAATGATCTCAGGGTGCCATTTCCTCCGCCACTCTTCACCCATAGTCGGGTTTTGGGTGCAGCGTATTGGGACGCCTAGAGAGTCGGATGAAACACAGATATTGCAACCGATACATTCACGTATTTCTTCGATGCGATCTTCCCTAATTTTGTTGGGCAGAAACGGATCGGCGATGGATGGTCGCGCCGCGCCGATAAAATCAAGGATGCCCTTCCTGACCAGTGACGCCATCAAGTCCGGCGACGTAAGACGCCCGACGCCCACAACAGGCTTAGAAGTCACCTGTTTCACGAACTCGATATATGAGGTCTGAAAGCCGTCGCGGGGCTCGAACCGAGTCGTCGCAGAGTCGTTGCTCCAATCCGCCACATTAACATCCCAAAGGTCTGGAAGCTGGGCCAGCAATTCGACTACTGCACGGCCTTCTTCCTGCGCTTGCATACCCTCTGACCCGAGCATTTCATCAACCGCAAACCGAAGGGCAATGGCGCAATCATCTCCAACCTCTTCCTTGGTTTCTTCCAGAAGCTCGCGAGTCAGTCGCACCCGGTTCTCCAACGAACCTCCATATTCATCCGTCCGATCATTGAACTGTGGCAGCAGAAAATGATGAGGCAATGTCATGTGATGCCCCGCATAGACATACACAATGTCGAACCCGGCTTCGCGCGAGCGACGAGCCGCCGCGCGATGCCACTTGCGAAATTCTCGAATGTCAGCCTTGTCCATTGCCCTTGCCTGTTTCGGGTATGGAGTCTGCAAGACAAGTTCTGATGGGGCCAGCAGAGGCGCTCGGGTCAGGTGGTTTTGGGCATGGTGCCCGTTATGCGCCAATTGGATTGCCGCGAGCGAGCCCTTCTCATGAATTGAGTTGGTTATCAGACGCAGTGCAGGAATATCCTGATCGTCCCAAATTCGGTTTTCAGAATAAGGAGACAAATCCGAAGTCGGATGAATCTCGGCCTCCTGAGTGGACACCACCGCCCAACCGCCCTCAGCTTTCATCGCCCGCATGGCAGCTTCGGCCTGAGGTCGCAAATGACCCAAACCATTGCAGTGGGGCACTTGGTAGAACCGGTTTCGAGCCGTTACTGGCCCGATCTTGACCGGTTCGAAGAGAACAGAATATACGTCAGCGCCTGACATTGCCGCGCTTCCTCCAAGTAAATTGGAATTTGGTTCGTGGGAATGGAAGGACTTCTACATCCCCACCATTCCCGGCTGTGTTGTAAGAGTGCCCTTAGAAGCCAGCTTTGATGCGCTCGAATTCCTTCAACATCTTGGCCTCCAGCTCGGGGTTAACAGCGTCAAAGAACAGGCTGCCTTCAAAGAAGCTGTCCACATCCGAAAACCCGTAGGTTTCGATCAGCTCTGGGTCTGCCTGTGCAAAAGCGTCTTCGTTGGCGTGGGCGTAACCCCAGCTTTCAATAATGTATTTACCGCTTGCCGCAGAGCTGAGCGCGTTCAGCATGTCATAGACTTGCTCATCCGACTGCTTGGCAGATTTCAGATGCACATAGCCGCAGACCCAAGTCGCGATACCTTTGTCTACATCACGCATCATGACCGCTGGCGTTTCGTTCCAGATCAGGTTCAGTTC
The DNA here is from genome assembly GCF_013110775.1 of Ruegeria sp. HKCCD7296. Classification (NCBI taxonomy): domain Bacteria; kingdom Pseudomonadati; phylum Pseudomonadota; class Alphaproteobacteria; order Rhodobacterales; family Roseobacteraceae; genus Ruegeria; species Ruegeria sp. HKCCD7296. The sequence continues at coordinate 7,531 of NZ_WVRF01000020.1, read as the reverse complement.
CGATTGGTTCCATCCCCAACCCAGCGTGACCTCACCGCTGGCAATTGCCTGATCCAGTTGGCCTGCGTCAGACCAATAAAAGCGCACGTTCGGATGAATCGCGCGCAGGTAGTCCGCCGCTTTTTGGAATTCCTCGTCACTCATATCGGTATAGCTGGAGGCGCCAGTTGCCAATGCCGCCATTGCAAAGGCACTGGAAGCGGCGTCCGGAATGGCGACTTTGCCCTGATATGCAGGATCGGCAAGCAATTGCAGCGAAACATCATCTGCCGAAATCATATCGGTTCGATAGATAAGACCAGTATTGCCCCATTCGAACGGAACCATGTAGGTCTGCCCATCAATGGTGATGCCATCGACCTCTTTGATCTTGGGCATCAGCTTGTCCCAGTTTTCCAGCTTGCTGGTGTCAATCGGCTTGATCATGTCTGCTGCTACCCACTTTCTCAGGGCATCTGTGCAGGGATGGGCCAAATCAGCTTCAAAACCGGACTGAAGCTTTGTGAACGCTTCTTCCACGCTGCCAAAATAGGTGTAGCTAGGCGCACCGCCGTACTTTTCGACATAGTCGCCGTAGAAACCCTGATCCTCATATCCGGACCAGTCAAAAACGGTCAGATCAGCGGCGTTCGCCAGAGTTTGGCTGGCGGCAAAGGTGGCAACTACTGCTGCCATAAGTGATGCTGTTTTACTCATTTGTCTCCTCCCAAAGATTCACGTTTACCCAAGTCAATCACCGAGGCGCTTTGAACGCCAAGCCAGACGGTATCGCCGCGCGTGTGATCGACCGTGTGAAAGTAGTTTGGTACTGCGACGGCGATACTGTCTTTCAGACCATCGACGCGCACATAATAGTGGACACTCTCTCCATAAAAGGCGACGTCCGAAACCTCGCCCTGAACAAGAGCATCGTACCCATCCGGCTTTTCCGCACTGATTTCCAATTGCTCAGGACGAACGCCGACAAGAAGTTCCTTGTCATGCACCTGGACGTTGGGGTTCACCCCGATTTCCATCTTCCCTAAGCCCTTAACGTTGACTTCAAGCGTTTCAGCATTCTCTGCAGTCACTTCGGCATCCAGAAAGTTCATTCCACCGATGAAAGAAGCCACTTCCCGGTTACACGGTTGGGAATACAGGACCTCTGGCTTATCCACCTGCTTGAGCTGCCCCGCAAACATGACGCCTATACGGTCGGACATGGTCATCGCCTCGTATTGGTCATGCGTGACCATTACAAAAGTTATTCCAAGCTTCTGCTGAAGACGGCGCATTTCCAATTGCATCGCTTCGCGCAGATTTTTGTCCAACGCAGATAAAGGCTCATCTAGCAGTAAAACCTTGGGTCGCATGACGAGCGCGCGGGCGAGCGCTACTCGTTGCCGCTGACCTCCCGACAACTCGTTGGCCTTACGGTCCTGCAGGCCGCCCAATTCAACCATCTCAAGCGCCTCGGCAACGCGTTCCTTGATTTCGTTTCGCGAGAGTCTTGTCTTGCGCAATCCGAACCCGACATTGTCACCGACATTCAGGTGCGGAAAGATCGCATAGCTTTGGAACACCATATTAGTGGGGCGCTTGTTGGCAGGCACGTCCCCCATCGTTCGACCATCGATCCAGATCTCGCCTTCTTCGTGATCTTGAAAACCCGCAATTATGCGCAAGGCTGTTGTCTTACCGCAGCCCGACGGCCCAAGCAGCGAAAAGAACTCACCCTCTTTCAAGGTTAGGTTCAGATCAGACACCGCCACAAAAGTACCAAAGCGTTTTTCGACGCCCTGAATTTCGATGATGTTCTGTTCGCTCATCTTAATCGTTTCCTTTGGCTTCAATCGGAGGATTGGATGGAACGGCGGCGGAAGTATTCGGCAATCAACAACAGCAAGACCGAAGACAGCAAAAGCAGCGATCCAAGCGCCAGCGTGTTGGGCAGTTTTGCCGGAAAGCGGATCTGGCTCCAGATATAGACAGGCAGCGTCGGGCTGTTTCCGGACAGGAAAAAGGCCAGGACGAACTCGTCAAAAGACACCGTAAACGTGACCAAAAGGCTTGCGATGATACCCGGCGCGACGATTGGCAAGGTAACACGCCGAAACGTACCCACGACGCTTTCACCAAGGTCGAACGCGGCCTCCTCCAAGGACTGGTCGAAATCGTCAAATGCAGATTTCATAATCGACACAGAAAAGGGCAGAGCCACGAACACATGCCCAAGGATCACGGTGGTCAGCGATGGTTTCAGCCCGATGCTGATGAACAAAACCAGCATCGAACTGGCAACGATGATGCCGGGAATGACCAGCGGAAGCATGACCAGTCCCTCAGACAGCTCGCGCCCCGTGAAACGATACCGAACGTAAGCACGAGCTGCGAAGAGACCCAGAGATGTTGCCATCAGGGCAGTGACGCTGCCGACGATCAGCGAATTTACCATTGCTTGTAGTAACGTGTCCTGCTGCCCCAACTGCGCGTACCACTTCAACGTGAACGCCTTTAGTGGGAAGGCTACGATTGTTCCGTCGTTGAACGAGAACAGTGGCAATAGCAAAACCGGTAAGTAGAGAAACACCAGATAGGCAATCGCATAAACCAGCAACCACGAGATACGAAATGATTGGGTCATCTGATCCTCCGGCCCAAAGCGGTGACGACCACCACGAACAGGATTGCGACGCAGCCGACTGAAAGCATGGCAAGAAGAGACAGGGTTGCACCCAACGGCCAGTTATTGGCAGCGCCAAACTGCACCTGGATCAAGTTCGCCACCATTTTGCCTTGTGATCCACCGACTAAGGCCGGAGTGACGTAGTCGCCGACCGTTGGGATGAAGATGATCAGACAGGCCGCAATGATCCCCGGCACGGTCAGGGGCAATGTCACGCGGACAAATCTTTCCAGTTTGTTGCACCCCAGATCGGTCGCGGCCTCCAACAAGCTGCGGTCGATCTTTTGCAGCGACACATAGATCGGCAGGATAGCAAACGGTGCCCAAGCGTGGGCGAGCGTAAGGACAACAGCGAATTCGTTGTAGAGCAGGAATGTCAGCGGCTCTTGTATCAAACCAAGTGAAATCAGGGCCGAGTTCAACACCCCGTTGAAGCCAAGAATTAGTTTCCAGCTGAACACGCGCAGAAGGTAGCTGCTCCAAAAGGGAATAGTGATCAGCAACAACCAGAGGGTCTTCTTCTGTGTCCGAAAAGCGATGAAGTAGGCAATCGGATAGGCCAGACAAACCGTTGCCAATGTCACCGCACCTGCAATTGCGACCGAACGGATCATTAGATGTCGAACCAATGGGTCGGTAAAGGCCTCTTGGTAGTTCGCCCAAGTCAAGGTCCGGTCGATCTCGACATAGGTCTGGGTCCAAAAACTGTAGGCGACGAGAATGCAAAGCGGCACGGCGACAAGCAGACCGACGTAGAGCGTCGCAGGCGCGCTCAGTGCCAGACCCTTGCCCGTTTCACTTCGTAGTACTCCGGCCATGCTTCCCTGCTGAACTTAGTTTTTGGTGGCGCGACCATGTCGATCAAAAAATGGACAATCGTCCATTTAAATCTGGAATTTTTGGACTAGTTGTGTCAACTGATAATTTCGCAACCGGGGATGACCAATTTCACACTGGCCGCTAGAAGGCACCGCAAGAGACTGAAAACAAACAGAGCCGCCTGATTCAATGACTGGAAGACGACAAGAAATTCGCGAGCGAAACCGCCTTTCCCTGATCGAGGCAGTACTCGACTCGGTCGCAGAGAAAGGGATTTCCGAGACCTCCGTCAGCGAAATCATCCAACGTGCCAAGCTGTCCCGCGGCATGATTCACCTTCATTTTGGCGGCAAAGACAATTTGGTTGACGAGGCCGCGCACTACTCATCCGAACAATACTACAATGGCATTTACGACCTGTTGGAAACGACCGGACAAACCGGACAGGAACATATTGAGATGATTGTTCGGGGCGACTTGAGTGAAGCCATTCTCAATGAGAAAAACGTTTCCATTTGGTACGCGTTTCGAGGCGAGGCCCGAAATAGAGCAGCAATCGCTGCGTTTTCAGATACCCGCGACGCCAAGCTTCGTAATCTGGTTTTCAACGCTTTCGCTCGAATTGCGAAAGAAGCCGGAGCCGAACACCCTAATCAAGTTGCTAGGGACGCTACACACGGCACACTCGCAATGCTGGAAGGCATGTGGACCGATTACCTACTCCACCCGGATTCATTTGACCGCGACGAAGCGATGAGAATCGTTTTTCGTTTTCTGCGGGCAATGTTCCCGAAGCATTTTGACCTGGGCGGCGCTTTGTTGTCTGAGTAGAACTTGAGACAGGTTTCCCATCTAGTCACTAAAGGACCGGAGAATCCACATCTTTCAGCCATCATGATGGAAGCACGGTACGAACGCAAAAAATTCAATTAATCAGGCGCTATCCGCAAATCAAAGTTGATGAATGGTGTCTTAAAAGTCTGCGATAAATCCATAAGGGGACGGTGCGAAGTTCAGTATCCGGGCTAAAATACAATGTCGAAGAAGGCATTTTTGGTAAGCCCACAAGGAGAATTCATGATCAAGTTCATACCTAACTTTCTATTCGCAGCAGTGCTTTGCACGATTCAATACTCTCAATTAGCCATCGCGCAAAGTGACACTCACGACGCTGAAATCACGCCGTACGCCGGTCTGCAATCGAGGACCATCAAGAGCTTATCTGAGACCGATTTAGAAGAGCTGCGGCGCGGCGGAGGTTGGGGTTTTGCCTTACCTGCGGAGCTGAATGGCAAACCAGGCCCAGCACACTTGCTCGAATTGCAAGATGAACTTGGACTTTCGAAGGATCAGGTGAAAAAAATTGAGGCGATCCATTCTGAAATGCGCGTACAGGCAGTCGTCGCAGGCGAGCGGTTTATTGAGGCCGAGGCGGCGTTAAGTGAAGCGTTTGCCGGTGACCAGCTTGAATTGGCCGAGCTAAACAAACTTGTTGAAGCGGCCGAAACTGCCAGGGCCGAGTTGCGACTGGTTCATCTGTCCCGGCACCTGCAAACAACACCACTGTTGAGCGCAGATCAAATCCAACAGTACAGCATTCTAAGAGGGTATGCGAACGACCCGTGCTCCAATGTGCCCGAAGGCCACGACCCAGCCATGTGGAAAAAACACAACGATTGCAGCTGAATCCTTTTGAAATCAGCGCAAACTAATGTTGGACATGGAGCTGAAAAATCTGATTGCCCTTCATCCATTCTCTCAGCTGTGTCGAGCAAACACACTCGTCGTCCCATCCAGACCAACGAGCAAGGTTTCATAAGGTTCTCGTTCGTCTGAAAAATCCATGCCGGGTGAACCCATCGGCATGCCTGGAACTGTTAGGCCGAGGCCTTCAGGATGTTCGGACAAAAGTCGATTTATGTCTTCTGCCGGGACATGACCTTCGACAAAATAGCCCCCAACAAATGCAGTGTGGCAACTGGAAAGCTCATCTGAGATTTTCATTTGTTCTTTAAGCGACCACAGCTGCTCCTGCCCTACGTCTAGCGTATCGGTACGAAATCCTGCGGAAATCAGGTGATCTACCCACGCGGCACAACAGCCGCAGGTTGGAGTCTTGTAGACTTTGATGAGTGGGGCTTCTTGTCCGACGGAAGGAGTAGCCAACACTGCTGCTGTACCCGCTAATAGAAATTCGCGTCGTTTCATTGGTCTCTTCTCCGCTTCCTCATGGGACTACAAAGATATTGTGCCAAGGCCAAATTTTTCAATGTTACCGGACTGAGCATCAAACGGGCAGTTTCGATACAAGATCTGAATCTCAATCCAAATAACACTGGTCGCCAAACGTTTTGTGAGTTGCATCGCGTATGGCTCAAGTTCACTCGAGCGTTCGGCAATGGACCTCGCGATCAACGTCGTGGTGAGGTCCATAGCAACCTTCTAAGCCGTGGCCATGCCAATTGCCTTGGTGGTGCCTGCCCGTGCACCCTGACAATGCAATCACTATGACCAAGAATGCCGCTCTTCGCGGGTGCTTGATCCAACAGTTCTGTTCCATGTGCAAACCAACCTAGTAGCAATCCGGCTACCTTTGCTTTGACGCAGGTCAACACCCCATTGCGGCAGCTTCCAAATAGCGGCAGTTAGTCTATCGTGAACAGCTCCTGTCTTTCAGCAACACCGCGCAATCTGTATTGCCCCAGGGAAACAAGACTTGGAATGGAGCCCACTAAGTCACCCGCCACCTTATCGGAAACCACAATGTTCTGATCAAGCGCGCTGCACATGCCTAAAATGCGCGAAGTTGTATTTACCGCTGGGCCGACCACTGTGAAATCCAAGCGAGACCTACCGCCAATATTGCCGTAAAGAACATCGCCTGCGTGCAACGAGAGAGTGAAGCCGGTCGTTGGCAAACCATCAGCTTGCCGTCGTTGGTTGAGTTCCTCAAAGGTATTTCGCAACTCCGCGGCCGCGTGAATTGCGACGCGGCGAGCGTCCGGAACTTGATTGATATCGAAGATGGCAAGCATTCCATCTCCCATGAATTTCAGAACGTTACCGCCATTGCGTTCGACTACGTCAACAGCTTCCGCGAAGTAGTCGTTTAGCAATTCTATGATTGAGCCCCCGGGAAGCGCCTCTGACAATTTGGTAAATCCTTGCAGGTCAAAATACCAAATCACCGCTGAAATAGTTTCCGATGAACCTCGGGTGATATCCCCGGAAAGAACGCGCCTACTGGCGTCTTTGCCCAGATATGCGGCTGTAATGTCTTCAGCCATCAATCGGTTAGCCCCACATTTCAGCGTCAGACAAAGTGGAGATATCAGTTGACGCAAACCATCAAGTTGCTCGCTTGTGAAGCCCCCGCTCGCGTCGGTTGTCAACGAGACTATAGCACCTTCATAGGCCTGCATTGGATCGACTGGCGTAGTATTGTCCTGAATAAGGAAAAACCGTTTAACAGCGAAGTAGTCAGTTGCACCGCGCTCGCGAAGTTCATCGAAGATCGGAAAGTTGAGCTCGGGTTCTTCGACTGTCAGATCTTGTCTGATCTCTTCAACGTTGTTTGCCAAAAGATAGTAAATTGGGCTTAGAACGTATTCCTCAGGCGCATCCGTTCTTCGGACAAAGTTCTCTCGCTTATGACCGCCACCCCTGTGCCAGCGAAAAGCGACAGTCCCAATCTCAGGATGATGAGCGCGAACAGTGATGTTTGCTCTTTGAAGCGGAATCCCTGCCGAAACAAGACGGTTGCAGAATGCTTCAAGCCAGAGCTCCACAGGCGCATTCTCTAAGCCCTGTTGAACCAGCCAATCTGCTATGTCCTGGATGGCGGCGGTCAGTTCCCAGTTTTGGACTAATGGGGCTGCCATGATGACCTCTTAATGAGCTATCTGAACAGTTGGTTGTTAGTCTAATTCACTTCCAGGACACATCAAATTCAATTCTCCCACTGCGCTTGCAGCCCTAAGGTATATGCTGATTGTGAACCGGCATGCAAAATTGACCCCTGTATTAGGGTAATCGGCGTCCAAAAGT